>DAOOIT010000101.1 GCA_035384565.1 Planctomycetota bacterium
AAGGCCGAGAATCGCCAAATCGCGGCCATCCGGCTCCCGAACTGACGAACTTGGGCTAGCGTGCGGGTTCGACTGAAGGTTCCTGTGGCTCAAACGGTCGGCCATGATGAAGGCCACTGTCTCCTCGTCTACGACGTGCGGCCGGGCGTACACCGCAACGTCCACGGTGCCGTCGCCGCCCGCGGTCGCCAGCACACCAAAGCCCTTGTTCCCCTCGAAGTACTCTTCCAAGCCCATCGCAATCCTCTCTGCGCCAATGCCGTCCCCTTCACTCATTCTATGGAAGCGGAGTTCCGCGTCAATCGCCAGGCCCACGCGCTGGGAGCATGGCCCCCGGCTTTGACGCGAATGGGAAGCGCGCCACAATCAGGCGAACGGCTGATAGGAAAGAAGGACATGGAGGCGAGGATCCGACCAGGTGTCAGCGCCTGCCTCCTCGGCCAGAAGGTGCGCTTCGATGGCGGCCACACGCTCGACCGCTTCATCTCCGAGCCCTATACCCCCTCTCGCTCTTGAGGAAGTGTTTGAGCACTCGGTGCCTGCCCAACTCGTTCATCGGCCATACCTCCGCACCTCGGCCGCGAGCACATCACGGAGCGCGCCCGCCTGCCTGCGAATGGCCGCCCTGTCGTCCCGGCTCAGGCGGTCCAGGTTACGCACCTGGAACCCCATCCGGCGGTTCGCCCTCAGCCGCTTCTCATGGCGCGCCAGGAAGTCCCAGTAGAGCGTCGTGAAGGGGCAGGCGTGGTGGCCGAGGGGCCTTGCAGGGTCGAAGCGGCAGCCGAGGCAGTAATTCGACATCCTCTGGATGTAGCGGCCCGTCGCCACGTAGGGCTTGCTCGACATCACGCCGCCATCGGCGAACTGCGACATCCCCAGCACATTCGGCAGCGTCACCCAGTCCACCGCGTCCACGTAAACGGCGAGGAACCACTTGTGGACCTCGAAGGGATGGACGCCCAGAAGCTGCGCGAAGAGGCCGGCGACCATGAGCCGCTGGATGTGATGGGCGAAGCCGAGGGCCAGCGTCTGCCCGACCACCTCGCGCAGGCAGGCCATCTCCGTCTCGCCCGTCCAGTAGAACCATGGCAGCGGCGCGTCGGCCCCGAGAGCGTTCGATTCCTGGTAATCGGGCATGCAGCGCCAGTAGACGCCGCGGATAAACTCGCGCCAGCCGATGAACTGGCGAATCACGGCCTCGGCGGACTGGAGCGGGGCGTGGCCATCCTGGTACGCCGTCTCTACCGCCGCCACCGCATCGCGCGGGTCGAGCAGCTTCAGGTTGACAGGGGCCGAGAGCCGCGAGTGGTAGACCCAGGGCTGCCCAGTCCACATCGCATCCTCATAGGGGCCGAATTGTGCCAGCCGGTTCTCGACGAAGTCGTCCAGCGCCCGGCGGGCATCGGCCGGCGTCACAGGCCAGTCGAAGTGCGCGAGGCTGCCGGGGTGGTTGACAAAGCGCTGTTCCACGAGGCGAATCGCCTCGCGGGTCACCCTGTCCGCTGGGAACCCGAGCGGCCGCGGGAGTTCGCCCGGACCCTCTTTGCCGAAGCTCCGGCGGTTGGCGGCGTCGTAGTTCCACTGGCCGCCAATCGGCCTCCTGCCCTCCACGAGCAGGCCGAGTCTGCGGCGCATCTGGCGATAGAAGTACTCGAGACGCAACCGCCTCCGCCCTTCGGCGTGAGCGGCAAACTCGCCGTGCGAGCAGAGGAAGTGGCGATCGGGGCGGACCTCCAGTGGCAGGGCGAGCGACTTCGCCGCAGCGGTGAGGGCCTGTTTCACGCGCCACTCGCCCGGCTCGACGACGATGAGCCGCTGTGGCTTGAGGCGCCTGACCGCCTCGGCCAACTCGGCGGCGAGGCCGCTGCGTTCGGCCCCGTCGTCAAGGGCATGGTAGTCCACCGCCACGCCCCTATCGCGCAGGGCATCACGAAAGTGCCGCATCGCGGCCAGGAACAGCGCGATGCGGGCCCTGTGCGACCACACATAGGCCGCCTCCTCCCCCACCTCGGCCATCCAGACCACGTCGGCGGCCGCGTCGAACCCATCGAAAGCCGCCGAGCTCGCGTCGAGCTGATCCCCGAGCACCAGAACGAGCGCGCGGACCTGCCTCGGTGTTGGCCTCATAGTAAGCGCCCTACCGGGCCACGACGCTCCCGCGGGATGAAACCTGACGCTTCCGCGACCACGCGACAGCCGCCGCAGGAGAGGGAGAGCGGCTCCCGAGCCCCTCTGGAGGGTCTTGAGTCTAAGGCATTCCCCGCAAAGGATCAACGGCGGGCCGGCTGCGGGCAGGAATCGCGGGCAGTTTCCGTTGCGGAGATCAACGCAAGAGGGCGAAGGTCCGCCGCAAACGTAGCCGCGAGCGTCCCGCTTGCGGCTCGCTTTATCCGTTCGACAAGCGGGACGCTTGTCGCTACAAGAAGCCGCAACACAAGCTACCTACAGAAATGGCCCACACCCCATGCTGGACAAGAGAGGGTGCGAAGCGGCAGGGTGGGCGGCCGTGCGGCGCGCCCCTGCGTCGCTGGGAGACATTGAAGGCGGCCATGCCCCGACAACGCGGTCCGGATGCTTGCGGGTGGAGCGAGGCGGAGGAAAAGACTTGACACTGCACGGCGGCTTGGCTATAATGCCAATTCGCCAAGCAGCCAAGGAGTCCAAGATGGACGCACAGACACAAGCTCGCTTCGTGGCCAGGGCCAAGATCGTGAAGGCCATGGCCCACCCGACCCGCCTCTTCCTGGTCGAGGAACTCGCTAAGGGCGAGCGCTGCGTGTGCGAACTCACCCAGATGGTGGGCGCCGACATGTCCACGGTCTCCAAGCACCTGTCTGTCTTGAAGGCCGCCGGCATTCTCGACGATGAGAGGCGCGGGAGCCAGGTCTTCTACACTCTGCGGTGCCCGTGCGTCCTCAGCTTCTTCGAGTGCGTGGAAGCGGTGATGAAGCGGAACGCCGAGGAGCAGTTGGCGCTGACCGCGTGAGGCCGCCCGGTGGGCGGCCTTTCGCGTGCGAGACATTTGGCGGTTTGGCCAAACGTCCACTGGCGACCGCGAGGCCGAGACTAGGTCGCACTTGCTGAAGGGGTAACGATGAAGAAGGAACTGAAGGTCTTCGCGTGGTTGGCCGGTATCTTCCTGTTCTTCTACTTCGTGCCGTTCAGCAACCCAAAGATCTCGGCGGCCGTTGCTGAGGCCTTCCGGCTCCTTCAGTGGTACGTGCGCGAGCATACACTCGCCTGCGTGGTGCCAGCCATGTTCATCGCGGGGGGGATCAGCACGTTCCTGTCGCAGGCTTCGGTGATGCGGTATCTAGGCCCGAAGTCCAACCGGTTCCTCGCCTACACGGTCGGGGCGGTCGCCGGCTGCATCCTGGCCGTGTGTTCGTGCAGCGTGCTGCCGATGTTCGCCGGCATCTACGCGATGGGGGCCGGCCTCGGGCCGGGCAGTGCCTTCCTCTATTCGGGGCCGGCCATCAACGTGATGGCCATCTTCCTGTCGGCCAGCGTCCTGGGCTACGACCTCGGTGTCGCGCGGGTGATTGGCTCGATCGGTTTCGCCTACGTCATCGGCCTGCTGATGGCCTTCATCTTCCGCCACGCCGAGCAGAAGAGGGTGGAAGCGGCGATGCAACTGCCGCCCCCGCCGGCCAGCCGCCGCAACCTGCTCCAAACCCTGGCCTACTTCGCCGCGATGGTGCTCTTTCTGGTCTTCAGCGATTGGGCGAGCACCCACGACGTGACGATCGCCCTCAAGGACGGCACGACCCTGAAGGCGAACGTGCGGACGCAGATGATTGACACAATGGACGTGCAGGTCTATGGGGCAGATGGCAAGCTGGCGCCCGAGGTGAAGCGTCTGGCGATGGAGGACATCGCGGAGGTGAAGCCCGTGCCGAGCTTCACCATGAGCATCCACGGCGTCAAGTGGTACCTGGCCGGCGCGATGGGCCTGGCCGTGCTGCTCATGCTCTGGCGGTGGTTCGACCGCGAGGAGATCAAGGAGTGGCTGGGGGCCACGTGGAGCTTCGGCAAGATGATCGTGCCGCTGCTCTTCGGCGGCGTGTTCGTCACGGGGTTCATCTCGGCCCTCATCCCCGAGAAGGCCGTCGCGGCCGTCGTGGGCGACAACGGTCTGCTGTCCACCTTCATCGCCTCCTTCGTGGGGATGTGCTGGTACTTCGCCACGCTGACCGAGATTCCGATCGTCCAGGCGCTGATGAAGCTCGGCATGGCCAAGGGGCCGGCGCTGGCGCTGTTGCTGGCGGGGCCGGCGCTCTCGATCCCCAGCATCCTGGTGCTGATCAAGATCATGGGCGTGAAGAAGACCCTGGTGTTCTGTGCCCTGGCCGTCGTGATGTCCACCATCGTGGGGATGGTCTTCGGAGCGATCGTCTAAGGGAGACAACCCGTGGCGAAACCTGCAAAGGGCCTGAGCGTCTTCGAGCGGTATCTGACCGTGTGGGTGATCCTGTGCATCCTCGGCGGGATCCTCCTGGGGCGGGTGGCGCCCGGCGTCGCGAAGTTCCTCGACGGCCTGGCGATCTACGTCGGCGAGGCGCCCGTCGTCTCCATCCCCATCGCCATTTGCCTCTTCTTCATGATGTACCCGATCATGGTGAAGATTGACTTCGCCGAGGTGCTCCAGGCGGGCAGGAATGCCAAGCCCGTCGGCCTCACGCTCTTCGTCAACTGGGCGATCAAGCCCTTCACCATGTACTTCATCGCCCTTTTCTTCCTCGGCACGCTGTTTCTGGGCTTCATCGGCCCGGACGCGAAGGACTACGTGAAGATGCCGCTGGGCCTCGACCTCGACGTGGGCGCCGCCTACGGGGCGGGCCGGGTGGTGATGCACGAGGGGGCCAAGATGCTCGAGGTGCCGCTGTGGCGGAGCTATCTGGCTGGCTGCATCCTGCTCGGCATCGCGCCCTGCACCGCGATGGTGCTGGTGTGGGGCTACCTGGCGAAGGGCAACGACGGCCACACGCTGGTGATGGTGGCGATCAACTCGCTCACGATGCTCGTCCTCTACGGCCCGCTCGGCGGGTTCCTCCTCGGCGTGGGCCGGCTGCCCGTGCCGTGGCAGGCGCTGCTGCTCTCCATCGCCATCTATGTGGCGTTGCCGCTCGTGGCGGGCTACTTCAGCCGCAAGTGGCTCATCCGGGCCAAGGGCGAGGCGTGGTTCAAGGAGAAGTTCCTCCACGTCCTCACCCCCATCACGATCCTCGCCCTGCTCGTCACGCTGGTGCTCCTCTTCTCGTTCAAGGGCGAGGTGATCCTGGGCAACCCGCTGACAATCCTGTGGATTGCCATTCCGCTGTTCATCCAGACCAACCTGATCTTCTGGCTCGGCTACTGGTGGTCGAAGCCGCTGAGACTCACGTATGAGGACGCTGCGCCGAGCGCGATGATCGGCGCCTCGAATCACTTTGAGGTGGCGATTGCCACGGCCACGATGCTCTTCGGCCTCTCGTCGGGCGCCGCGTTGGCCACCGTCGTCGGCGTGCTGATCGAGGTGCCCGTGATGCTGATGCTCGTGAAGATCTGCCTGGCCACCCGCCACTGGTTCCCCGCTGAGGAAAGGCATTCCGCATGAGCGAACGAGAAGACACACACGAACTGGTGAAGAAGGCCTACGGCTCCGTGGCACGGAAGCAGTCCTCGTGCTGCGGGCCGAAGGCGTCGTGCTGCGGCAAAGCGCCCGCGGCAGCCGAGGGCGCGCCCGTGCCCGAGGCCGACATGGGCCTCTCGTGCGGCGACCCCGTGGCCTTCTCGCACCTGAAGCCGGGCGACGTGGTGCTCGACCTCGGCAGCGGCGGAGGCAAGGACGTGTTCCTGGCCGCCCAGCGGGTCGGCCCGACGGGCCGCGCCATCGGGGTCGACATGACCCCCGACATGCTCGCCCTCGCCCGCCGCAACGCCGCGAAGTTCCGCCAGGCCACGGGCCTGGACAATGTGGAGTTCCGCGAGGGCGAGATCGAGCACCTGCCCGTCGAGAACGGCTCGGTGGACGTGGTGATCTCGAACTGCGTGGTCAACCTCTCGCCCGACAAACCGCAGGTCTTCCGCGAAGTCCACCGCGTGCTCAAGCCGGGCGGGCGGATGGTCGTCAGCGACATCGTCCTCAACCGCCCCTTCCCCGAGAGCCTCCGAGATGACGAGGACCTCTACGCCGCCTGCCTGGCCGGCGCCCTGCCGCGCGAGGACTACCTCGGGGCGATCCGCGCCGCCGGCTTCGCCTCGCTCGAAGTGCTCACCGATCGGCTCTACGAGGCGTCGAGCGTGTGCGACGACCCCATCACCGACGAGGTCGCCGAGACCCTCGAGGGCGTCGCCTCGAGCATCACCGTCCTGGCTGTCAGATAGAGACATGAGCCGGTTGGTCGCCACCTTCCCTGCCCGGGACGAGTTCGTGAAGGCGCGGGCGCGCCTCGACGCCCTCGCGCTCCCCTATGAGGTCGTCTCGCCCGACCCCGGCTTCAGCCGGGTCGGAGCGCCCTCGCTCGTGATGACCGCCGAGGCGCGAAGGAAGTTGGGGGGCCGCGTGGGAGATGGATTCACCGCGTCGGGCTGGGTAGAGTACCGTCCCGCTCAAGTGCCTGTGCCGCGCGAGCGCCCCGCCGAGTTCGAAGAGGACGTGTTCGGTCACGCGGCGGTGATGGTGCTGGCGCCCTGCGTGGCCGACGCCACGAAGATTCGCCTCATCGCCCACCTCTCGGGCGACCTGGCCGAGGTCTTCCCGTACCTCAACGCCGTGATGCGCGAGGCCAGCTACAACGTCCACGGCCCCACCTTCACGTTCCTGGACCGCTACCGCATGGTCTCGATGTACCCGCGGCGCATCGCCGTGGCGAAGGCAGACGAGCTCGTGGACGCCTGGCGGGTGCTGGAGGCCATCCGCTGCCGCGCGAACGAGGTGTGGGCGCGGAGGGCAGAGATTGCGCCGTCCTATGAGATGCGCGAGCGCCCGCCCGCCCTGGAGATTCTCAAGCGCCTGCCGCGCACCAACTGCCGCGCCTGCGGCGAGGCCACCTGCACGGCCTTCGCCGTGAAAGTGTGGAGCGGCGGCGCGGACGTGACCTTGTGCCGGCCCGTCTTCGCCGGCGACCGCCAGGACCTGAAGGAAGCCCTCAGCGAGGTGTGCGCGGGCCTGGGTGTGGGCGGCGGAGGGTTCGGGGAGACGTTGGCGACAACAGAAAGGAGTTGAGAATGCCGTTGCTGCAAATCCTGGGCACAGGCTGCCCGAAGTGCAAGAAGCTGGCCGAGAACGCCGAAGCCGCCGCCAAGGCCCTCGGCCTCGACTACCAGCTTGAGAAGGTCAGCGACATCACCAAGATCATGGCCTTCGGCGTGATGATCACGCCCGCGCTCGTGGTGGACGGCCAGGTGAAGGTTGCCGGCAAGGTGCCCTCGCCTGAAGACATCAAGAAGATGCTCGCCTAGCGCAAGGAGCGGGGCGATGCAGGACCAAGTGACCGTCGTGTACGACGCGCTGCTGCATTGCACGGCGGAGCACTCGCGAACCGGGAAGAAGCTGGAGACTGACGCGACCCGGGGCTTCGGCGGCAAGGGCGAGTGCTACACCCCGATCGACCTCACGGCCGCCGCGCTCGGGGGCTGCATGATGATCATGATGGGCAAAGCCGCCCAGCGTGAAGGCCTGGACATCCTGGGGGCGAAGGTGACCGTCGTCCCCGAATTCGCGGACATGCGCCTCGCGAAGATGAAGGCCACGTTCCACATGCCCAGGGTTCTCCCCCAGGCGGACCGCGCCCGGCTGGAACAGGCCAGCCAGATGTGTCCGATCTACCGGGCGCTGTGCCCGAGCGTCGAGGTGATTGTGGACTTCGTGTGGCTTGCCTGACCCTGCCTGTCGGGCGGCCAGAGGATGGGAAGCGCAAGGGAGTCGAAGGAAGGAGAACTACCATGGCTCCGAGCGAGAAGCGTGCTTGCTGCACCGACGCATCCAAGTTGATCTTCGCCTGCTCCGGGGCCGCCGACGTGGGCGCCATCGCCGACCAGGCGGCGCGCAAGCTGACCCGCGACGGCGCCGGCAGGATGTACTGCCTGGCCGGGATCGGCGGCCGGGTGAGCGGCATCATGAAGTCCACCGAAGCGGCGGCCGGCATCCTGGCCATTGACGGCTGCTCGCAGGACTGCACGAAGCACTGCCTCGCGGAGGCCGGCTTCACGAAGTTCCAGCACCTGCGCGTCACCGACCTCGGGTTGGGCAAGGGCAACTCGCCGGCGACCGAGGAGAACATCGCGAAGGTCGCGGACAAGGGCGCCGCCGCCCTCGCCGCCATCTGCTGAACCGAGAGGAGCGCAACCAGTGGGCAAGGCGGGCAAGATCGCAGTCGTCGTGGCGGTGGCCGTCGCCGCAGTTCTCGTCGTGGCCCTCAAGCAGAAACCCGCGAACCCTGCGACAGGCGACCCGCCGAAGCCGCAGGCCGCGGCCGAGCTGCCGCGTCTGGTGGACCTCGGGGCGGGCCTGTGCATCCCCTGCAAGCTCATGGCGCCGATCCTCGAGGAACTCAAGAAGGAGTACGAGGGGCGCCTCGAAGTCGTCTTTATCGACGTCAATGAGGACAAGGAGGCAACCGACAAGTACAAGATTGACCTCATCCCCACCCAGATCTTCTTCGACCCCTCGGGCAAGGAGCTTTTCCGTCACACAGGCTTCTTCTCGAAGGAGGACATCCTGGCGAAGTGGAAGGAGCTGGGCTTCGACTTCGCGGCGGCCACCAAAGCTAAGGCGGGTGCCGCCGCCCCGTCCAGCAGCCCCGGCCGCCCCTGCCCCACCTGAAGGTGAAGGCAGTGAGCACGGCCACAAGGCGTGGCGTGGCGAAGACAGGCACGGGCGGGAACTGAAAGGGTCCGCAAGGATGAAGCTAGCGAGAAGCATGGGCATCGCCATCGCAATGTGCGCGTTCGGGGTGCAGGCCGGCACGGTCCGCGAGGTCCACCCCAACCTGGTGCACGGCATGCTCTCGGAGGCCACGCTGGCCGAGTTGCCCGAGGGCGTGCTCCTGCGGTGCACGGAGCTGGACGTCACGCAGGCCGAACTCGACCGCATCCTGGCCGAATCGGCCGCCTCCCTGCGCGAGCAGTTGCGCAAGAACTCGGTCTACCTGCTCGACGAACTCGCCACGAAGAAGGTGCTCGTGGCCGCGGCCAGGCAGGAGGCCGCGAAGTCCCAGAAGAGCCTCGCGGGCAAGAGCGACACCCAGATCGTGAATGAGTACGCCGACGGCATCACAGCGGGCCTGGCGGTGACCGACGACGAGGCCGCCAAGTTCTACGAGCAGAACCCCGAGATGTTCGGCGGGGCCTCGCTGCGCAAGGTGCGCGACAGCCTGAAGCAGTACCTCCTCCAGGACAAGCGCCGCGACGCCCTCCACGAGCACGTTCGCACCCTCGCCGACCGCTTCCAGGTAACCGTCTCGGCTCCCTGGGTGGCCGAGCATGCGGCCCTGGCCCGCGACAACCCGGTGGACAAGGCTCGGGCGAGCGGCCGGCCCTCGATGGTGGACTTCGGGGCCGACGGCTGCACCCCGTGCGAGCGGATGAAGCCGATCCTGGCCGCCCTCAAGGAGAAGTACGCGGGGAAGGCCGACATCGTGTTCGTCCATGCGCGCAACGAAATGGTCCTCTCCACCCGCTTTCGCATCTCCTCCATCCCGACCCAGATCTTCTACGACAGGGACGGCAAGGAGGTCTTCCGCCACACCGGCTACTTCTCTCAGCGGGAGATCGAGGCCAAGCTGAGAGAAATGGGGGTGCAGTAGACCATGCAGGAACTCTTCGCCTGGCTGACCCGCGCCGTCGAAGGCACGCCGGCCATCGCCATCATCGCGTCGCTCATCTGGGGCGTGCTGAGCATCCTGCTCAGCCCCTGCCACCTGGCGAGCATCCCGCTCATCGTCGGCTTCATCGGCCAGCAGGGGCAGATGAGAACCCGCCGGGCCTTCGCTATCTCGTCCCTCTTCGCGGTCGGCATCCTCATCACCATCGGCATCATCGGCGCGCTCACGGCGCTCGCGGGGCGCATGATGGGCGACGTGGGGCCGTGGGGCAACTACTTCGTCGCCGCGATCTTCCTCCTCGTGGGGCTGGTGCTTCTGGACGTGATTCCCATGCCCTTTTCCGGCCCGGGCCAGGTGGGGATGAAGCGCAAGGGCCTCCTCGCGGCATTCATCCTCGGCCTCGTGTTCGGCGTCGCACTCGGCCCCTGCACCTTTGCTTTCATGGCCCCGATGCTCGGGGTCACCTTCAAGCTCGCGGCCACGAACATCGCCTATGGCGTGCTCCTGCTGGCGCTCTACGGCGTCGGGCACTGCTCGGTCATCGTCGTGGCCGGCACGTTCACGGAGGTCGTGGAGCACTACCTGCACTGGAACGAGAAGTCCAAGGGCGCCGTCATACTCAAGAAGGTGTGCGGCGTCCTGGTGATCCTCGGCGGGCTCTACATGCTCTATCTGGCGGTGTGACAGACCGCCAACCTCCCGCAGGTTGGCAACCTGCGGGAGGCTCACCACAGGGAAAGGAGGACGGGCAATGGGAAGCGAACTGGAGCGGCGAGGGTTTCTGGGCGCCGCGGGCGCGGCGGTGGCGGCGGGCCTCGCCGCCGCCTCGGTCTCGGCCCAGGAAGGGATGGGCAAGGGGCTGAAGATCCTCGGCATCGCCACGAGCCCCCGGAAGGGCAAGACCACGGCGGCAGCCGTCCAGGCCGCCCTCGATGCCGCCAAGGAGGCCGCGCCCGGCGTCGAGATCGAGCTCGTCGAGCTGGCCGGCATGAGCATCCCGGCCGAGGTCGCCGCCGGCATCCCGTTGGCCGAGGGGCAGAAGGATGATTTCCCCGCCGTCGCGGCCAAGCTCAGTGACCCAAAGGTCGCCGGCATCATCATCGGCTCGCCCGTCTACTTCAACAGCATGAGCGGCCTGTGCAAGGCGTTCATAGACCGGTGCATGGCGCTCCGCAAGAACTTCGCCCTCGGCGGCAAGGTCGCGGGCGTCCTGGCCGTCGGCGGCGCCCGCAACGGCGGGCAGGAACTCACCATCCAGTCCATTCAGGCGGCGTTGCTGAGCCACGAGGTCGCCGTCGTGGGCACCAGCCGCCCGACCGGGCGCATGGGCGCGGCACTCTGGAACCAGAGCGACGACCTCACGAAGGACGAGTTCGGCCTGGCCTGCGCGAAGGACCTGGGCCGCCACGTGGCCCAGGTGGCCCTGCGGCAGGCCGCCACGAAGTAGGCGCCGGTGCGGACGGTCGTCCGCGTCGGGCCTGGCGTTTGCCGTGCGGGCCTCAGCCCGTATCTTCGCGAGCGGGTCGCCGTTCCAGGATACGGCCTGAAGGCCGCACTGCGAACCATGGCCGGCTGGTGGAGGGCAAGAAAGGGATTCTGGAGAATCTGAATGAAGACCGGCTCTGCGTTGCGGGCGCTGGTTCTGTTCTCAGGCGTCGCGGTTCTCCTCGGCATCCTGCCGGGCTGCGGCTACTTCAGGGACCGCGGCAACGACGCGGCCGAGATGTTCGACATCGGGCTGACCTTCTCCGCCAAGCCCCAGTTCGCGGCCTACACGAACTGCCCGATCATCTTCCCCATCGGCTACGGGGAAGTGGATGGCACGTTCGTGGGCGTGGGCGACGGCAAGGCGGGCGTGATGAAGCACAAGGAGAGCAGCGTGGGGCTGCTCTTGTGGGGCCGCGAGGAGGTCAGCTGGCAGCGCTTCGCCGAGGCCGACGGGGCCGAGCCCCTCAACAACCAGGCCACAGGGCTGCTCGGCCTCGCCACGAGCCCCGAGAACACGCAGGTGAGGAAGCCCGCCTGCAAGCACTACCTCCACCTCGGCTGGGTCGGCCTGGTCGGGAACATTCGCTGGCTGGAGATTCCCGATGCTTTCCTCGGGTGGGTCCTTCTCGACCCCTCGCACGACGACCACGAGTTCGGCGGCTGGTGGTTCTGGGGCGGCCTCACGCCCCTGAAGGCTGCCGCCAGGAAGGACGACGCGACTCCGAAGACGCCTGCCGCGCCGCTGAAGCCCGACCGCGCACCCTAGGGTCTGTGCGGCACTTGGCGGCTCGCGCGAGTCGCGCTATGATATGCGGTGTGGGCGCCCCCATCGGTCGGGCGGCCGCGGCAGAGAGCGCTGGCGACGAAAAGGAAGGCGTTGCATGGAAACCAGGCGGTTCGGCGCAATCGGTGCGATGCTGCTGGGGCTCGGGGCACTCGCCGTCCTCCCCGCCTGCCGGCCATCTGGCGAGGATTCGGCGAACGGCCCAGAGCCCTCGCGCAGGAGCGGTCGCACGAACGCCGCGGTGCAGGCTCTCCTGGCCCAGCACCGCGGCAAGGTGCTCGTGCTGCTCCTCGGCAGGGAGGACTGCCCGGGGACCGCCAAGGCCACCGCGGTGCTCGACGCCTACGCCTCGCGCAAGCCGGCCGACGTGGCCCTCCTGCGTCTCGAGGTGCCCCTGCCGGGCGAGACGCTGCAAGCGGGCGCCTGGAGCCACGGCTTTCCGCGCCAGCTCGACGCCGGCCGCGCCATCGCGGACGGGCTCGGTTTCTTCTACTATCCGACCCTCTACGTCTTCGACCGGGAGGGCGAGCTGCGCTTCACCGGCGGCTACGATGCGCAACGCCTCGAGAGGATGGTGCGCGAGATCGCTGAGGAGCAGCCCGGCCAGCCCAAGAAGCTCTATACACTGGCTATGCCTCCCGCCGGGTCGCTCGCGCCGCCCTTTGCCGCCAGGACTCTGACGGGCCGGGAGGCGGCCCTGGCCACCCTTCGGGGCAAGCGGGCCACGATGCTCGTCTTCGCCCGGGCGAGCTGCCCCTTCTCCAGGCAGGCGCTCCCGGCCATCCAGCAGTTGGCCGACGCCCACCGGAGCCAGGGCATTGCCGTCGCCCTCATCAATCAGGGCGAGGAGAGGGAACGGATTCTCCCCGTCTACGAGCAGGCGGCGCCGGGCCTGCCCGTCGTGTGGGACGCCACGGGGGAGATCTCCAATGCCTATGGCGTGGACACCGTGCCGTTCTTCTTCCTGCTCGATGGAGACGGGGTGATCGTGCAACGGCGCTCTTTCACACTGCCCGCGGCCTCCAGCGCGCTCGACGCCATCCTCGGCAAGGCAACCGCGGCCCCCCGGTACAAGGCCAACGCGGCTGGCTGACGCTAGCCGCGGCCGCGGCCCAAGGCGGGCCGCTCCGGGCTGTCTCCGGGCTTGGCCCTTCGCCCCGAGCATGTCTTCCGACCTGCGCCTGTCGGCGCCACGCCTGGACTCCTGCCGAGTTCACTGAGCCTGCCGGTACTTCGCCGACTGTGGGTGATAGCGGAACAGGCCGACCCGCATCTTGCCGCTGAAGCTGGTGGGGATCAGGAGCACGCACACCTCGTGCACGGGGTCGTAGACCATCGCACACTCGGTGCCGAAGAGGCCCTTGGGCACTGCCGTGTCCAGCTCGCGCCACGCCAGGCTCTCGAAGTCCATGACCAGGAGGGCCTCCGGGGCGAGGGCGAGCAGGCAGTCGTTCCTCGCGTCGTAGACGATCTCGCGCGAGATTCTGGCGGTTGAGAGCTTCAGAGGGAGTTCCTTCCAGTCGCCGGCCGCGAGCGGATGCTCCCAGACTTTCAGCGGCTGGTCCTTCTTCGCGGCGAGGAAGAGCAGGCGCGCCCGCTTCGAGTCGTAGAGGAGCGGCTGGAACTCTCCGTCGCCGCTCGGCCCGCCCTTGTCGAGCAGGGTCCACTCGATGGTCGCCCGCTCCCCCTTGGCGGCCGCCTTGCCGTGGTAGAGTTCGCCGCCGTTCTTGGCGAACACGCCCCTCGGGGTGCCGACGAGCGCCATCGCCCACGAGTTGCTGAACGGCCGGCCGAAGACCGGCGGGAACCGCTTGTTGGCGGCCGGGTCGTAGAGGAAGGTCCAATAGCCGTGCTTCTTCTCGTCGTAGACGAATGCCTTGGCCTCGTCGTCTTCGAGCAGGACGCCGAAGCCGTTGTGCGGGCCGGCGGGCCGGGCGCAGTAGACAACCAGCTTCGAGGCCGGGTCGTAGCAGTACCAGCGGTAGGTGTGCTGGGAGGTCGCGCGCATCAGGTAGTCCCAGCCGTAGAGCGAGGCGTTGTAGTTGCGCAGGAACGGGAAGAACGAGGGCGGGGCGTCGAAGGCCCAGCGGTTGGCCCCGACGTCGTAGAGGGCGCAGTCGTTGCCCGTGTAGCCGCTGTGGCCGCCGCCGGTGTAGACGACGATCCCCCGGTCCGTGTCCATCGTCGCGCTGCTCCAGGTCTTGCTGATGAGGTGCCCGGGGTACTCGGCATCCACAACGGTGTTCGCCGGCAGCTCCTGGAGGCGCTTTGCGGTGGCGGCGCGGTCGGGCGGCGGGGCGTCCAGGATGCTGCGGGTCTGGCCGATCGCGCGCGTGTTCCAGGTCCACGAGCCCGGCGGCGCCATCTCGGCCTCGGCCTTGGGGTCCGAGGCGGTCGCGGGGTCGAGGCGGCAGACCCAGGTGCCGACGCCCGGGGCGACGAGCACGGCGGCCTCGTGCCTCGCGGAGTAAGCGCACGAAACCCACTCCATCGGCTTGTCGGGCAGGCGCAAGGCCAGCGGCGTCCAGACGTTTCTGGCCGTGTCATACGCCCAGGCGTCCGCCGAGCGCTTGTCGCCCCGCTTGGGGGGACTCACGAGGAGCACCAGCCCGTGGCGCTCGATGAAGCAGGCGGCGGCGTGGTCGAGGGGCGGGGGCGACTTCTCGGGCTTCCGCTCCGCCCAGGTGAGCGTGGCGGGGTCGAGGACCCAGGTGTCGGCGAGGAAGCGGTCGAGCGCGTCGCCGCCGAAGAGGACCATCCGCCTGTTCCTGGAGTCGTAGGCGAGTTGCGTGCAGCAGCGGAGCGGCGGCTCGATGCCGCCGCGGACGGGCGCCCGCCGCCACTCGTTCTTCGCGCAGTCGAAGAGCCAGGTCCTGGCGCCGCCCCAGGGGTTGAGGGCATAGGCGCCGCCGAAGAGCACGATCTGGTCGCCCACGGGGTCATAGGCCATCGAGGCCCAGGCGAGGGCCTCGCAGGCCAGGGGCGGCTGGGCCTGGAGGTCGGCCCAGGAGCGTTTCTGCGGGTCGTAAGCGAACGTTTTTCCGCCGACGTAGTAGACGAGCCGGCCGCGCTTCGAGTCGTAGGCGGCCTGGTGGTGGGTGTAGGCCCGCGTGGGGCGGACGACGCCGTCGGTCTCGACGAAGGTCACGCGGTTGATCTCGGCGCTGCCGCCGATCCAGCGGTCGGCAGCGGACTCCAGCCAGGGGCGCTCGGGCTGGTAGCCCAGCCGATGGCAGCCGCAGCCCCAGTTGGGGAACCGCCCGTTCGCCCAAGCGGCCTCCTTGCCTGGCGGGAATGCCTCCTGCCACTCCGGGGCCTGGTCGCCGAGCTTCAGAACCTGGGCCTCGTAGCGCTTCGACTCCTCGCGGTGCCCGCCGAGCTTGCCCCAGAGGAGGAACTCGTCGGAGGCAGGCAGATACCACGCGGAGCAGAACGCCGCCTCCGGCTTCTGGGCCTGGCTGATTTCCACCCACGTGTTGGCGGGCAGCCCAGCCAGGTCGAGCCGCGTGGACACCGGCGGTGGGTCTGCGGGAGCGGCGCGGCCGGGCTGGGCGCCTGCGCCACCGAGAGCCACCGCGACGAGCGCTGCTATCAGGCTTCGCATCACGCCCTTCTCCTTTCTGCCAAGAGCCAGAAACTCTGAGGCTTGCCCCAATGGCCTGCGCGGCGACAACTGCTCGACCCTGCTGGCAGGCAGTATCGCGCGCCCCGTGCCCTCGTTCAAGTTCAGGCTCTTCGAAGTCTGGCGATCTCGGCTCGGCTGGCCTGGTGCAGGGGAGGCGGTTGCGATGTGAACTTTGGCCTTCTCCAGGGCACAGGCCGCGCCTGTGATCAACGGCGAGAAGAGGAAGGTGGCGGAGCGTAGGGGCGAGAAAGAGAACCTCCGCAAGCGGGACGCTTGCGGCTACGGTCCCTGTGGGCGGGGGCTCTGTCCCCCGCGAGGAGGCGGCAGGACGCGGGGCGCGGAGGCCCCGCCCACAGCCGAACCCCGAGAACGAACCCGGGGTTGTTGGACGCGGGAGCGTCCAAAGATTCGCCCCCACGCGGAGCGTAGGGGCGAGAAAGAGAAGGTGGCGGAGCGTAGGGGCGAGAAAGAAAACCTCCGCAAGCGGGACGCTTGCGGCTACGGTCCCTGTGGGCGGGGGCTCTGTCCCCCGCGAGG
>DAOOIT010000102.1 GCA_035384565.1 Planctomycetota bacterium
GGCGAAAGGATAGCCAAACGAGTAGCGACAGGCCGCCGCACCGGTTCTTTGACAATTCGGTCTGACCTCCCGCGGGTTGCCAACCCGCGGGAGGTTGGGGGTTGGGGGTTACCCTCCCGAAGGTGTTGGAACCTTCGGGAGGGGGCCTCATCGAGGAGCCATTTCGGCGAAGCGGGCCCCGGGCCTTGCGATGGGCGTCGAGGGAGGGAATGGACGAGCTGGACAGGGTGGACAAGATGGACGGGAGGCGGCGCGCGGCTCAGTCGTCGGTGAACCATTCGTCGGCGGGGTCCCAGGCGGGGACGCCGATGACGAGGGTCTTGAAGTGGCCGTGGCCGCGGTGGGGGGTGCCGGGGTCAATGCGCACGAGGAGGCCAGGGGTGAGTGCGAGCGAGTCGTCGCCGACCTCGAGCGTGCCCTCGCCTTCCAGGATGAAGTAGAACTCGGTGCAGTGCCTGTGGAAGTGGCGGCGGGAGTCCTGGATGGAGGTCACGTGGATGTTGGCGGGCGAGCCGTCGCGGCGGGTGATGAGGCGCCAGCTCTGGCCGCAGGGGCAGGGGGTGGGGGGAACGTCCTTGAGGTGGCGGGTGTCATAGCCTTTGGGCATGGGCGGCTCTCCGGGCGAGTGCTCACTTGAAGGCAGTGGCGTCGAGGGTGAGGCGGAGGGCCTTGCCCGGCGCAATCTCGAGGGTTTTCTGGGCGACGCGGCCGTCGGTGAGGCAGACGGAGAGGTGGACCTTGGCGGCCTTGAGGCCGAAGTGGGCCTCGGGCGCGGCCTGGCCGCCCAAGCCCTCGGCGCCGTTGAGTTCGCGCAGGCCGAGGGGCCGGCCCTGGGGGTCGGCCACGCGCACGACGGCGCCGACCGAGCCCGTGGCCACGGCGAGCGAGACGGCGAGCGAGCCGCAGCCTGGGGCGAGTTCGAGGTCGTTGAGGAGCACGAGGGCCTTCTTCTCGCCGTTGAGCACGAGGTCGAGGTCGCCGTCCTCGTCGGTGTCGGCGAAGGAGGCGGCGAGGGCCGGGGGCAGCTGGTCGAGGCCCGCGGCGGCGGTGGCATCCTTGAAGCCGCCCCTGCCGTCGCCGAGGAACAGGCGGCCGGGGGCTTTGGCGAGGCACACGAAGAGGTCGAGGCAGCCGTCGTTGTTCACGTCGCCCCAGGCGGCGGAGACGCAGGGCTCGGCCAGCTTCGCCAGGTCGCCCGCGGCGGCCAGGACG
This sequence comes from Planctomycetota bacterium, assembly GCA_035384565.1. NCBI lineage: Bacteria > Pseudomonadati > Planctomycetota > Planctomycetota bacterium. The sequence continues at coordinate 1,213 of DAOOIT010000102.1, forward strand.
TCGGTGAAGGTGCCGTCGTTGTTGTTGCGGTAGAGGCGCGGCCTGGCGGGGTCGGGCACGAAGAGGTCGAGGTCGCCGTCGTTGTCGAAGTCGGCGAAGGCCACGCCCCTCTTGGCCTCGTTGGAGGCGCCGATGCGGATGCCGGCGCGGGTGTCGAGCTTGAAGCCCTTGCCGCCCTCGTTGTGGGCGAGGACGCCGTCGCCGAGGTTGTAGAGGAAGTCGGTGTAGCCGTCGCCGTCGTAGTCGGCGAAGGCGATGAAGTCGCCGTTGCCGACGCCGAGGCCCTTGGGGCCGAGGCCGGCCTTGTCGCTGGCGTCGCGGAACCAGTTGGGGCCTTTGCCCGTGTTCTCGAAGAGGCAGATGCCGTGCTCGCCGTTGGTGATGAGGATGTCGGGCAGTCCGTCGCCGTTGTAGTCGATCCAGCCGGCGCCCTCGGGGTTGCGGGCGTGGGGTGCGGGGAGGAGGCGCGAGTCGTCGCGGAAGCGGCCGCCGGCGGCGGTGAAGAGCCGGAAGTGGCTGGTGAGGAGGTCGGGGTGGCCGTCGCCGTCGTAGTCGGCCCAGGCGGCGGCGCGGGCGGGGGCGGAGAGGCCGAAGGCGGCGGCCTGTTCGCGGAAGGCGCCGCCCTGGTTGAGGAGCAGCAGGTTGGCGCCGCCGACGCACAGGAGGGCGTCGAGGCGGTCGTCGCCGTCGGCGTCGGCCCACGAGATGCCGCGCACCTCGCCGCCGCCGTGGGGGAACTCGCCGGCGAGGCGGAAGCCGCCCCTGGCCCCCAGGATGCGGTCGAAGGCCACGCTGCCCTTGGCGGGAAGGCCGTCCACGAGGAGCATGATCTTGTCCACCCGCCCGTTGTTGGGGATGGGCTGGTTGTGCTGCCACTGGGAGGCTTCGCACTTGAAGTGGGGCGAAGCGACCGAGAAGCGCACGGGCGCGGCCCTGGCCTTGGCGGGCACAGACACGGGCGGGGCCTCGAACATCGTCCACTCGGGCGCGCAGCCGAAGGCCACGGCCACCGCGATCGGGCGGTCGCTGTCGTTGTCCACCAGCGCCGCGAAGAGCGGCTGGGCCGAGACGTCCACGTGGTGGAGGAGCGTGATCGCGAGCTTCTTGTCCGCGGCGCCGTCGGACCGGGCGCGGAGCACTTTGCCGCGGTCGCGCGTTTCCTCGACGGTCAGCGTGGCGGGCCGAGCCCACGTTTGCTCGCAGGCCCAGCCCGGCACGCCCTCCAGGCCGTCGAGGGGTTCGGAGGCCGGCGGCGGGGGGGGCTGGACGGGCTTGGCGGCCCTCCTGACGTCGATCCTGGGGATCGAGGGATTGGGCTTGGGCGGCGCGGCGCGGCCGGCCACGGCGTCGCTCGTGATCTGGATGAGGTCGGGGGTGGTGCCGTTGAAGGTGCGGCCCATGGCGATCTCGACGTGGGTCATCCGCCACCAGGTGTCGTCGGGCTTCGGCTCGGCCGTGGCGAAGAGCTGGAACCAGGTGTCGCCGGCGTGGACGCACGAGGCGATGTCGCGGCCGTCGCGCTTGGCGTAGATGATGACCGGGTCGCCCTCTTTGAGCACGCCGAGCAGGTAGGCGGCGTGGTCGGCCGGGCCGATGCCCAGGTTCATCTTCACCAGCTCGAAGTCCTTCCTGCCCTTGAGCGCGCGCTCGATCTGGGCCGCGGCGATGCGTTTCGTGGCGTCTACCCGCGTCAGGCGGCCGACGTAGATCTGGTTCGACTCGTCCATCACCTCCTTGAGCGAGTAGAGGCGCTCGATGAAGGCGTGGGCGGGGCCGGCGAGCAGGCCCGCGAGCAGGAACGCGCAGAGCGACCGACGCCGCATGCGGATGCCCCTCAATAGCGGGTCTCGAAGCCCTCGAAGCCGCCCTCGGCCGGCTCGTCCTTGACGTCCAGGTTCTCGACCTTGGCGGCGCGGGGGCCGGCCTTGAGTTTCTCGACGAGCGCGGCCACCGCCTCGGGCGGCCCTTCGATGACGGCCTCGACCCGCCCGTCGGGCAGGTTCTTCACCCAGCCCGCGAGCTTGAGCATCCGCGCCTCGCGCTCGGTCCAGGCCCGGAAGCCCACGCCCTGCACGCGGCCGGTGACGAACACGTGGACGCGCCTGGCCCCCTGGACGGCCTTGGGCATCACGCGCTCGAAGATGACGACGGCGGGCGTGCCCGGCTTGGGCAGCGCGGGGGCATTGGGCTTGTAGATGTTCTGCTCCTTGCACTCGGCCCGCGGGTTCTGGAGCAGCGGCGTGGCGTCGAGCCAGTGGAGGCCCACGATGTTCTTCGACACCGCGGCCTGGAGCACTTCCTTGTCGGCCGCGGGGTCATAGCCCTTGGCCGACCCGGTGAACACCCAGGGGCCGGGCTCCAGCGGCCGGCCAGTCCTGGCCGAGACCACGAACTCGTCGGCCGGGCGGCGCACCTTCTGGCCGTCGGCCTCGTACTCGGCCAGGATGCGCACTCCCCTGCCCTTCGGCGGGTTGCCCTCCTTGGCGGGCTCGCCGGGCTCAAGGCCGATCCGGAGGAGGGCCTGGTGCAGTTCGTCGGGCGTGGCCTCGATCACGAAGATCGTCTCGTACTCCTTGCCCCCCTTGGCCACGACGAGGTACTCGATGGCGCCCTTGAGCACGTCGTAGGTGCCCTGCTTGGCAAAGGCCGCCGACACGCTCACCGACTTCGCCTTCTCGTCCACGCTCAGCGTCGCGCCGGCCGCGGCCAACGCCCACAAAGCCGCGAAGAGGAAGCAGGCGGTTCGGTTCATGCGAGGAGCTCCTACCAGGTTCGCCGTGCGGCCTTCAGGCCGCCCCGATACGGGCTGAAGCCCGCACTACGAACAACGCCTATTATACCAACAGGCGGACGGGACGATGTAAAAGGCTGTAATCCTTCGTAGAAGAGCGTCACCGGGGCGGGGCCACCTGGCAGATGCGGTAGTGGTCGCCCTGGTCGAGCAGCGTGAAGTCGTCGGGGCGGGCGCGAATCCAGGCCATCTCGGCCGGCTCGCGGGCCGGGTCGCCGGGCGGAAGCGCGGGGTTGAGCTGCACGAAGACGTGCGTCACGCCCGCCTGGTCCAGGCCCGCCTTCCAGGCGGCCGGGCCGCCCGGCTCCGGCGGCACATAGACCACGCGGTTCTGGAGCCGCCGGCCCATGAGGGGATAGAAGTACCAGTGGTGGCCGAGCTTGGGCTCGTAGCTGGCGAGGGCGATGGTCTTGGGCTTCTGCGGCTCGTCGCAGAAGGCCCAGCCCTTCACCCAATGGCGCGGGAAGGGGTGCAGTTCCACGCGTGTCTCCAGGAAATGGTTGCGCCAGCGGTCGCGGACCCAGGCCGTCCCGCACACGCCCGCGAGCACGGCGAGGCCCGCCGCAACGCCCCACGCCACGGCCGGCACGCGGGCGGCGGCCCGGCGGCCGAGCATCGCCCCCGCCCCCAGGGCGGCGAGGCCGAGCGCGGCCACGACCAGCACGCGCGGGCTGTCGGGCAGGATGCTCAGGGCGAACAGGTCGAAGAGCATCAGCACGCACAGGCACGCGTGGAGGACCCGCCGCAGCCGCTCGGCGGCCAGCAGCGACACGCCGACGAGGGCGCCCACCGCCATCAGTGCCACCGGCCCGGCGAGGAAGCGGCTGAACGTGTCGGGCCAGAAGCGCCGGATCGCCACCGTGTTGGCCGACGGGTCGAGGTACAGCAGCAGCGCCGGCGCGGCCCAGCACAGCGTGAGCCAGCGCAGCTCGGCCCCGCGCGGCGAGCGGCGGGCCAGGGCGGCGGCCGCCAGGGCCAGCAGCGCGAGAAGCGGCAGCTTCGGACCCCACGACAGCGGCGCGGGCTCGGCGCCGTAGGCATACGAGATCGAACTGGCCAGTTGCCGCACGTCGTCGCGCCAGGTGCCGCGCCCCACGCTCTCGGCCACCGCCTCGACGACGGGCGCGGCGGGGAAGATATCCTTGCCCAGCAGGCGGATGGTGGCGGGGTAGAGCGGGTTGCCGGTCTCGACCCAGTTCCTGACGTAGGCATACCCGCCGCCGAGGGCGTTGAGCGCGAGGCACAGGCCCAGCGTGGCGGCGGCCCGGCGCGCGCCTCCCGCCCGCCGCAGCGGGGCCAGCACGGCGACGAGCCCGATCGCGGCCGCGGGCGGGATGGCCGTGTGCTTCGTGCCCACGGCCAGGCCCGTTGCGAGGAACGCGAGGGCGGCGTCGGCCCATCGGCCCTCCGCGAGCCACCGCACCAGGAACAGCGCCGCGCACGCGGTCAGGCCCATCACCAGCACGTCGTTGTACTGCGTGCACGCGTAGGCGAACACGGCGGGCGAGAAGCACACGAGGCCCGCCGCCAGCGCGCTGGCGAAGAGGTCGAGGCCCAGCTCGCGGCCCAGCGCGTAGACGGCCACCGCGCCCAGCGCCAGGATCGGCAGGTTCGTGAAGTTGGCCAGAAAATCGCCGTGGAACGGCAGCATCGTCCAGGCCACAAGCGCCTCGAAGTGCAGCGGCAGGCGGGCGTAGCCCTGCATCGCCTGCGGCAGCGAGAGCCGGGCGAAGCCCCCTTGCTGCACCCACGCGCCGGCGAAGTAGTTGTGGTACGTCAGCGAGTCGAGCGACAGGGGCGGCCACACGGCAGCGCGGTAGGCGGCCCAGAACACGAGCAGCCCGGCGCCCGCGAGCAGCAGCGCGCCGCGCGAGCGCACGATCGCGCGCAGCCAGCCCGCCACGGGACGCCGGTCGGCCCAGAAGCCGCCGCACGAGGTCCGGCGCCAGTGGGCGGCGAGCCCGATGCCGAGGGCGGCAATCGTCGCCGCCTGCCGGGTGAAGAGCCCAAGGAGCGCGAGCGGATAGAAGACGGCGAGCGTGAGCGCGATGGCGAGCACGCCGGTCGCGGCCAGGCGCGTGGCGGCGCCCGTGGAGGGCCACCAGCGCCGCGCCGCCAGGTGCGCGGCGTAGAGCAGCGCCCCATTGGCCACCACGGTCAACAGCAGGCCGCGCAGCGCGTCGAGGTACAAAGTCGCTTCCCCAGACAAGACCGCCTGAAGGCGGCACTACAAACCCTACCAGCGTCGCCAGAACATCGCGGGCACGGCCCGCGCCATGGTCTTCAGCCGCACGAGCACCCGGTCGTAGGGGTGGCACAGGCACTTCCACAGGTAGCGCGGCGTGAGGTAGAAGCGGCGGTAGGCCCGCTTGGCCATCGCGCGGATCTGCTCGTTGGAGAACTGCGGCATATCCGGCTCGCCCCGCGCGTTCAGCCACCCCTCGGCCTTCATCATGTCATGATAGGGCGTGCCGGGAAAGGGGATCATGAGCTGGAACTGCGCGGTGTAGGGGTCGAGCCGCTTCGCCCACGCGATGGTCTTCTCGAACGACTCGGGCGTCTCGCCCGGGAAGCCGACCGCGAAGTCGCCGTGGATGCGGAGGCCGGCCCGCTTCGCGTCGTCGGTGAACTGGGTCATCCGCTCGACCGTGACGCCCTTCCTGATGCGTTGGAGCACCTCGGGGTCGCCCGATTCGTAGCCCACGTGGAGGTTGAGGCAGCCGGCCCGCTTCATCAGCTTCAGCACCTCGAAGCCCATATTGCCGCGCGCGTAGCACGACCAGGGCAGGCGAATGCCCGCCGCCAGCTTCGCCTCGCTGAACTCGCGGGCGCGGGACTCGGGGAACGTGTCGTCCTGGATCATCACCGACCGCACCTGGGGCAGCTCGCGCTCGATGCAGCGGAGCTCCTCGATGACGTTGCCGATCGAGCGGACGCTGTAGTTGGTGCCGCACACGTAGGTGTGGACCCACAGGCAGTAGGTGCAATGGCCGTAGCAGCAGCCGCGGCCGGTCAGGATGTCCATGAAGGGGAACAGCTCGGAGGGCGTCTTGTAGCGGCGGAGGTCCACCTGCCTCGCCAGAAAGCGCGAGACGAAGGGAATCGCGTCCAGCTCCTCGCCCGTGAGGTAGGGGCGAACCGGGTTGCGGACGATGCTGCTGCCCTCCCGGCGCACGAGGTTGCGGACCTCGGCGGGCGGCCGCCCGGCGGCGAGTTCGGCGACGGGATGCTCGAACTGGCCGACGACGAGCTTGGCGATCACGCGGGCCTTGGCCAGCGTGGCCTCGGGGTCAATCGAGGCGAACGGGCCGACGAGCACGGCGTCGCAGCCCAGTTCCTCGACGAGCGGCTCCGCGAGGTCGAGGTCGTTCTGCTCGCTCAGGCGGCCCGTGTAGAGCACCAGCAGGTCGGGGCGGAACTCGCGCACGATGCGTCGCGTGGCCTCGTGGTCCAGGTAGTGGGCGGGGGCGTCCACCAGCTTCACCGTGTGGCCCTGCCCCTCCAGCCACGCGCCGCAGTAGCCGAGCAGGATGGGATACCACTGCGTGGCCGAGAGCGACACGAAGTCGCAGCGGGCATTCCGCATATACTCGGGCACGTAGGGAGCGGAGAGGAGCAGGACCTTCATGGCGCGCTCCTCGAGGGCCGCGGCGAGGCGGCCCGGAAGATCACGTACTGCGCCGCGGGGTCGTGCACGGCCATCTCGTAGCCCGGCGCCGCCATCCCCTGCGCACGCAACTGGTCGTAGTCGCGCGGGATGTCGCGCACGTTGTCCACCACGAGGAAGCCGGGCCGGAAGCGTTCCACGATGAGCCCCAGGTGCTCGATCAGCCAGGTGCCGCCGACGCTGCGGCGCCCGGTCATGCAGGTGACGAGCTGCGGGTAGCTCGTGGCGATGACGTCGTCGGACCGCGTCATCTCCTCGAGGTGCCGCAGGATGGGCGCGTAGGCGCAGTTCGGGCCGTACGTGCGCACCCGTATGATACTCCGGGCGTCGAGGAATGCCAGCGCGAGAAGCGGAATGGCCAAGGCGGGAACAGCCCAACGCCTGGCGAGCGCCCGCTCGAGCCGCCCGTGCCACAGCCCCCAGAGCGTGCGCAGCGCGAGCGCGAGGGCCACCGGCGTCACCACCAGCATGTGCCGCACGCGGGCGCCGGGGTTCACGGCGGGCATCAGGAGCAGGTAGGCCAGCATCGCCACAGCCACCAGCCGGCCCGGCCGGCTGCGCGCGGCGAGGGCGAGCAGGGCGAGCGCGCACGCCACGGCGGGCGCCCCGTCGAGCCAGGCGAGGCGATACTGGGCGACGGTGAGCGCGCCCATCGCCTGCCGGGCGAAGAAGGGGAACCAGCTCGCCAGGTGGACCGCGAAGGCGACGGGATGGGCTTGCACCTCGCCGCCAATGGCCGCGTTGCCCACGGTGTCGAAGAGGCTCTCGCCCGTCAGGTTCGCGGCGCACAGGCGGCGGCTCTGCTCCATCCAGGAACCCAGCGTATCCACGAACCGCCCCGCGGCCGCGTCGTACCGCAGGAAGTAGATGCCCAGGCTGTCCCACCCGGGGCGCGCCGCGCGGAGCAGCGCGGGCAGGCCCAGCCACAGCAGCACCCCGCCAGCCGCCAGCGCCCCGGCCAACCCGAGCCGGAGCGTGCGGGGCACTCGGACGCCCCCAACGGTCTGCCCCGCGAGCCACGCGGCGGCCAGGAGCACGGCCATCATCGCCGAATCGGGGCGCAGCAGCACCATCAGCGCCAACGACAGGCCCACCGCGCCGCACCGTGCCAGCCGATGCCCGCCTGCGGTGAGCGCGAGGCCGACCGCCGTCGCCAGCGCGAGCGCGCCGGGGGCCGTCACCACGCCCAGCCCGAGGAGGATGAAGTGTGACGGCACCACGGCCAGCCCAACTGTCAGCAGGAGCGCGTGCGGCCCATCGCGGCCCCCCGCCCCCAGCCGCACGAGGGCGCTCAGCAGGCAGAGGAGCAGGACCCCGGCGACGATGCCGTAGACGTGGAGCGACTGGGTGTTCGCTCCGACCAGGTGGAAGAGGAATGCGGTGGCCAGGGCCGGCACGGGATGGCTGCGAACGTAGGAGACCTCGCCCCGCGGGTAGTCGGCGGCGAAGTAGTCGGGCGCCCACCCCCGCCCAGCGACCAGGTTGGCGGCGGCTCGGTAGTAGACGGGCGGGTCGCCGAGGTCCATCGTCACCTGGCTCGGGTACGGCGAGAGCGGCATCGCCCCGAGCCAGAAGAGCGCGACGGCGGCCAGCGCGGCCAGCGCCAGGCGCTCCCAGCGCCCGAGGCCGCGCACGACGGCGGCGAGGTCGCCTCGCACGCTCCGCCAGCACGCCAGCGCCACGCCCGCGAGGCCCGCCCAGCAGGCCAGCCGCGCCGCCGCGGGCGGCAACAGCGCGAGGCACAGGCCCTCGAAGGCCGCCACGAGCAGCGACGAGACCACGAACGCTGCGCCCAGCAGCACCGGCAGCGGCCACGCCGCTGCCCCCGCGCGCCGCACCCGCAGCAGGCACGCGAGGCCGGGCAGCGTGAAGGCCAGAAGCCCCAGGACGCCGTGGGCGATTGCCGCGATGTGCTCCATCCCCGCCCTCACCGCAGTTTGAGGAGGAACCGCAGGATTCGCAGCGGCGAATAGCTCGCGAGCGCGGCGGCGAGCCGCCGGGGCGAGCTGGTGTAGAACCGCAGCAGCGCCCACAGGCGCCACCGCCGCATCTCGCGCACCGTGAAGCCCCGCGGCGCGTAGGTCACCTGGTAGTAGTCCACGCCCTCGGGCGCCGCCGCGATCTCGCCCTCCGCGATCAGCCGCTCGCACACGGGCGTGCCCGGCAGCGGCTGGAAGCAGGTGAACGTGGCCCAGTCGAACGCGTTGCGGCACGCGAAGGCGATGGTCTGGCGGAAGTCGTCCGCCGTCTCGCCCGGATAGCCGAGGATGAAGAAGCCGAAGACCTTGAGGCCGGCCTCGCGAATCAGGGCCAGCTTCTCGCGCACCGTAGGCAGGTGCACCTTCTTGCGCATCCGCTCGAGCGTGCGCTCGCTGCCGCTCTCGGGCGCGATGAAGAGGGCCTGCCACCCCGCCTGCTTCATCAGCCCGAGCAGCTCGCGATCCAGATACTCCACCTTGATGCCGTTGGGCGCGCAGAACGACACCCCCTTCAGCCCCATGCCCAGGATGGCGCGGCACAGCGCCTTCGCGTAGTCCTGGTGGAACGTGAAGTTGTCGTCAATCAGGTTGAAGCCGTCAATGCCCAGCCGTTCGTGCAGGCGGCGAATCTCGGCGACGACCGACTCGACGGGCCGCGTGCGCACGCGGGTGCCGCTGATGAGCCGGGCCGAGCAGTATTCGCAGGGGAACGGGCAGCCGCGCGTGGTGTGGATGGGCGCGATGCGGCGAGCCTTGCGGTGCAGGCCGTAGCGGTAGCCGGCGGCCAGGTAGGCGTCGAGGCGGATGAACTCGTAGTCGCACGGCTTCAGGGCGTCGAGCGGCTCCCAGCGCGGCGGGTTCGCGGCGGGCGCGCCGGCCGCGTCGCGGAAGACGAGGCCCGGCACGGCGCGCTTCGCGGCGTCGGTGAGTTCGCCGCGCCGCAGCAGGCCGAGGAACTGCGGCAGCGACCACTCGCCCTCGCCCACGAAGCCGTAGTCCGCGTCCAGCGTCTCGAAGAGCCGCGTGCCCAGGCCCGACACGGTGGGCCCGCCCGCGAGAATGGGCAACGATGGGAATCGCTGGCGAATCGCCGCAATCGCCTCGCGCGCGCCGGGCAGGTTGAAGTGCCACACGGAGAGGCCGACAGCGTGGGGCTGGAACCGTTCGGCCTCATCCGCCACCTCGGCATTGGGCCGGCGGCTCAGCACGCCGTCCGACAGGCGCGCCTCGCAGCCGTCGGGCAGGTTGGCCGCCAGGTAGCCGAGGCCCAGCGGCAGGAAGCCGTGCAACTGCGCCCCCGCCACCGCGGGCCACACGAGCAGCAGCCTCGTCTTGTCGCCGGGCGAGGCCATCGGCTTGCCCTCACGTCTTGCGCAGCCGCAGGCACTGCTCCACGGTGACGGCCTTGAACGCCAACGCCCGCTCGGCCACCGCGGCCAGCGGCCAGGCGAGCCAGCGGAGCGCCTGGGCCAGGCGCGGTAGGCCGGCGTACTCGATGCAGTTGGTCGCCACGATGGCGCTGAAGGTCCACAGCGTGGAAACGTAGCGCCGCCGCTCGATGGCGAAGCCGGCGCCGGTGAGCGTCCGCACGTCGGCGTCGTTGAAATCGGGCTCCGCGCCCGACGACGAGGCGCCGAAACGCCGTCGCTTCTCCAGCGAACGCTTGACCCCGAGCACGAAGTGGTGCAGGTGCCGCCCCAGGAAGGCGCCGTTGCGGTCGTAGACGAGCAGCAGCCCGCGCGGCTTCAGCACGCGATGGATCTCGCTCACCGTGGCTGCCAGGGCGTCCTGCGCCTTGCAGTGGTGCAGCACGCCGTTGGCCACCACGGCGTCGAGGCTGGCGTCGGCGAACGGCAGGGGCGGCACGGCGCATTGCATCGCCAGCGGCAGGCCGTAGGCCTCGCGGCCCAGCCGCAGCATGCGGGCCGAGAAGTCGAGCGTCACGGCCGCGTGGCCCTGGGCGACCAGCTCGCGCGAGAAGTAACCCGTGCCGCCGCCCAGGTCGAGCACGAGCAGGCGCGGCTCCCCGCCCAGCGCATAGGTGCGCCGTTTGGCCGCGTGCAGCAGGCCGAAGAGCGGCGAACGCGGCTCGCGCAGGTAGAACTCGGCGTTCCGCTCCCAGTCCTCGAGCTCCTGCTGCACCACGCCGTCGGCGCGACCTGCCGCGGGCGGCGCCATGACGAGCACGCCCTCGGCGATGGGGTGTTCGGCGCCGCACGAACGGCAGCGCAGGCCGCCCTCGGCCGCCTCGAGCGGGCCGGCCTGGCACCGGGAGCAGCGCAGCCGCCCCGCCAGCTCGGGCCACCCGGGCTGCGGCGAAGCGGGGGCCGCGTGCGGAGTCGCCATCTTCACGCCCCCCGATTCGGCGCAGGCCCCGACGCGGCGCCAGGTCCGCCCTCCCCCACCTTTGCGTAGCTGCTCGTCTGCCGGTAGAACGGATACGACAGGCCCGTGGCCAGGAGCAGGAAGTTGCTGTAGACGTACGCCGTGAGCAGCGTGAAGAAATCCGTGGGTCCCTCATCGGGCGTGGGGATGCGGCGGAAGGTGGCGCTGGTGGCGGCCAGGAGCACGGCCAGGAAGCCGAAGCCGATGAGCACCACGTCGTAGCGCCCCAGCGTGAGCAGCGATACGCCCAGCAGCAGAAACCAGAAGCCCGCCCAGGGCAGCAGGAGGAGCTGGGCGACCTTGGTGGTGTAGATCATCTTCCAGCCCTTGGGCATGTCCGGCATGCGGTAGAGGAAGCGCAAGGCCTCGCGCAGGAAGGCGTTCGACTTGCGGAACTTGTGGGCGAAGAACTCCTCGTGCGTGCTCGGCCCGCGCACCTCGCTCACCACGGCGTCGCGGCAGTAGACCGTGCGCAGCCCGCGGGTGTTGGCCTCGAAGGCCACGTAGATGTCGTCGGCCACCACGTCGGGCGGGAACTGGGCGATCAGCGAGCGGCGGAAGGCGTAGCACACGGCGATCACGATGCTGGCCGCGTGCACGTCGCTCTCCAGCAGGCGCCCGCGGTTCTGGCCCAGCCAGTAGCAGCGGTCCACCTCCAGCGGCTTCGCGGGGTACACGTAGGCCCCCACCACGGCCACCTGCGGGTCGCGGCAGAACTCGCGCGCCAGGGCCGAAATCGCGTCCAGTTCCATCTGCCCGTCCACGTCCGCGTTCACCACGATCTCGCCCTTGAGCTGGGGCAGCACGTAGTTGAGCTGGTGGATCTTGCCCTTCTCGGGGCAGCGCACCAGGCGCACCGTCGGGTCGCTTTGCACGTGCGGCTCGAGCATCGCCAGAGTGCCGTCGGTCGAGCCGCCGTCGGCGAAGACGATCTCGAGCAGAGCCTTCGGGTAGTCCTGCTCGCGCAGGTTGACGTACTTTGCGAGGATCTGGTCCTTCTCGTTGTAGCAGGGCACGATCACGGAGACGAAGGGCAGCCGATCGCAGTCGAGCGGTGGCCGCGGCCTCGGGCGCACGAGCCCCAGGCACCGCAGATAGAGGTAGTAGCCGAAACAGGTCCACCCCATCACAAGACAGCTCAGGCCGAAGAGCAGAATGAGCACCCACACGCTGGTCGGCTCCTGGAAGGATGCGGGACGCGTAGAGTATATAGCCCCTGCCCGCATGGTTCAATGGCATTTTGGCGGCCCCCCCTTGACGAAGCCGCGTCCCACGCCTACAATTGCGTGGGAACTGGGGACAAGGCTCACGCTCCGCGTTGGGGCAAAGGAGGTCCGTATGCCGCGAGGCAAGATCACCCGCCGCGAGTTCGTGCGCGACACAGCGGTCGCCACCGCCGCGGTCGCCGCCACCGCCACGATGGCCAGGGCCGCCGAGCCCGACAACAGCAAGATCCTGAACTACAACGAGAACATGCTCTACCGCCGCTGCGGCAAGACCAATCTCATGGTCTCCGCCGTCTGCCTCGGCGGCCACTGGAAGCGGATCAACGAGGTCGTCAAGGACGCCTTCCAGGGCGGCAACTGGCTGGCCGTGGACCCCAAGAACGCCGACTTCCTGGCCAACCGCACCGAGGTGGTGAGCCGCTGCATTGACGTGGGCATCAACTACATTGACGCCTGCACCCACAAGGAGACCCTGGCCTACAGCCACGCCCTCAAAGGCCGCCGCGACAAGATGTACCTCGGCTACTCCTGGTACGAACACGAGATGCGCAACGGCCAGTTCCGCACCGCCGAAAAGCTCCTCCAGTCGCTCGACGAGGGCCTGAAGCTCTGCGGCCTCGACTACGTGGACCTCTGGCGCATCACGCTCCACGAGCGCTCGAGCCAGCACACCGATGCCGAGATCGAGCAGATGGCGAAGGCGCTCGAAACGGCCAAGAAGCAGGGCAAGGCCCGCTTCACGGGCTTCTCCTCCCACGACCGCCCGCACATCAAGAAGATCATCGAAACCTACCCCAGCGTCGTGGACGCCATCGTGACGCCCTACACGGCCAAGACCAAGGAGGCCCCGCAGGACAGCCTGTTCGACGCCCTCCGCAAGCACGACGTCGGCTTCTTCGGCATCAAGCCGTTCGCCAGCGGCTCGCTCTTCAAGGCCGGCGGCGCCCCCGCAGGCCCCGAGGCCGAGGAGGACGACCGCCGCGCCCGCCTCGCCATCCGCTACATCCTCTGCAACCCCGTGATCACCGCCCCCATCCCCGGCATGATCACCACGCACCAGGTAGATAACGTCGCCCTCGCCGTCAAGGAAAGCAAGGAGAAGAAGGAACTCACCCGCGCCGAAATCCGCGAGCTTCAGGCCGCCATGGACGATGCCTGGGCCTGCCTGCCCGAGGACTATCAGTGGCTCAAGGACTGGGAGGTCGTGTGACACTGAAGCGGCCCACGACCGCCTTTGGGGAGGATGGATGGATGGGTGGAAGGATGGATGGTTGCCAGACACCCATCCACCCATCCATTCATCCACCCATCCCCCACCGAGCCCCGCGCATTGCCGACGCAAGTCCCAACCAGCCTGAGGGCCAATTGTGAAGCTTCGCGTCTGGCTCGCTCTTCTCCTCGCATCCCTGGCCCTGGGCGCCTGCACGCTGCTCCGGCCCAAAGTCGCCCCCGCCGACAACAGCCGTTGCTACGTCTGCCACATCAACTACTCCGAGGAAAAGTTCGCCGTCAAGCACGCCAAACACGGCGTCGGCTGCGAGAAATGCCACGGACCCTCCGACGAGCACTGCGGCAGCGAATCCCACGAAATCGCCCCCGACATCATCTACCCTCCCGACAAGATCGCCCCGGCCTGCCTCCAATGCCACGACGCCCGCGAACTCGCCGAACAGGAGATGCACACCCTCAACCTCATCGGCACCCCCCAAGCCAAGAAAGCCTGCACCGACTGCCACGACACCCATCGCCTCCCTCGCCGCACCGTGCGCTGGGACAAGGCGACCCGCAAGCTCCTGCCCCCCTGACACGCCCCCGGCCCCGCGTTGGGCGGTCTATAGTCCTTCAAAAGCGTCATGGGATAGCCCAGGGCGACCGAAGGTACGTGTCTAGCGTGCGTGGCCATGGTTTCTGTTCGGAAAAGGTACCAAAGTTCGTTGGCCGGGGCCCGACCTACCATGAAAGGAGCATGAGCAGCGGCAGGGCCCGCAATGGACGATGCCTTGGGACGCCGGTGGGAGGAATTGACCCGAGAGGTGGCGTCGCTGCGCAAGGACAATCAGCGGCTGGGGACCCGCGTGCAGACCCTCGAGGGGTAGAACCGGCGCCTGCGCGAGCGGGCGGGCCGCGCTCCACGCCCGGTGCGAGGACCTCCTGACCCATCCCGCCGCCCAGCCGGGCAACTGTGCCATCCACCAGCGTCTGCTCAAACAACGCGGCCACCTCCTGGGCTGCCTGGACGAGCCGGCCGCCGAACCCACCAACAACCGGGCCGAACGCGCCTTGAGCCCGGCCATCATCGCCCGCAAACTCTCCTGCGGCAACAAGACCGAGGCCGGCCGGGACGCCTGGCAGGTCCTCGCCAGCCTCACCGCCACGTGGCCCAGCGGGCCAAGGACTTCGTCGCCTATCTCGCCTCCAGCGTCTCACCGGCCACGCAACAAGGCTAAACACGTACAGGTATTGGAACCTTCGGGAGGGAGGCCCCCGCTGCGGCCTCCCTCGTCCCCACG
>DAOOIT010000103.1 GCA_035384565.1 Planctomycetota bacterium
AGCCTTCAACCTCCCGCGGGTTTCGAACCCGCGGGAGGTTCGATGCTGGTACAGGTACGCATAGCCGCCAGTGGTTCGCCAGTGGCTCCGGGGCCTATGGCGGCCGTGCCGTGTGCATGCTGTTGTCGTGGAGACACCTCAGGCGGGCGGGCTCGGCGCAAGATTTTCCGCGCAACTGCTCGAAAAGTTGCTTGTGGCTGCTCGAGGGGCGCTCCCGCGTCGCGGGCGGCCGGGCCAGCGGCGGCCCGCGCAATCGCCTCAGACTTCACTTCAGCCCCAGCACGTCGGCCATGGCGTAGCGGCCCGGCGGCTTGCCCGCCAGGAACTTGGCCGCGCGCAGCGCGCCGCGGGCGAACGTGTCGCGGCTCGTGGCGATGTGGCGCACCTCCACCCGCTCGCCCTGGCCGCCGAAGATCACCGTGTGGTCGCCCACGATGTCGCCTGCGCGCACGGCGTGGAAGCCGATCTCCTTGACCGTGCGTTCGCCGACCATGCCGTGTCGGCCGTGAACGGCCACGTCGGGGAGATTCCGCTTGAGGCCGGCCGCCGCCGCCTCGCCGAGGGCCAGGGCCGTGCCGCTGGGCGCGTCCTTCTTCTTGTTGTGGTGCGCCTCCACGATCTCCACGTCGTAGGCGTCGCCCAGCGCCGCCGCCGCCTCGCGCACCAGGCGCAGCAGCACGTTCACCCCCAGGCTCATGTTCGGCGCGAGCAGGCACGGGATGCGCGTCGCCGCCGCGTCGAGGCGCTTGTGGCCCTCGGCGCCCAGGCCCGTGGTGCCCACCACCACCGCGAGCCCGCGCGCCGCGCACCACGCGATCATCTCCAGCGCCGAATCGGCGTGCGAGAAGTCAATCGCCACGTCGGCCGCCACGTCGCAACGGGCCGATAGCGCGACGCCCAGCGGCGGCACGCCGGCCAGCGCCCCGGCGTCCTTGCCCAGGTCGGGGTGGTCGGGGCGCTCGAACGCGCCGGCGACGGCGAGTTCCCGGTCCTCGGCGGCCAGAGCGATGAGGCGGCGGCCCATGCGGCCCCCCGCGCCGTTGATCAATACGCGGACCATAGGAAGACCTCCTGTGCTGGGCGGAAGAAGCGTTCGTAGTGCGGGCTTCAGCCCGTATCTGCATCCAGGATACGGCCTGAAGGCCGCACGGCAAACCCCCGTTGCATCCCGCTGAGGCGTCAGTCAGGACGCGCTTGAGGGCCACGCATCACACTAGCGGAAATCGGCGGCAGGTTCAAGGGGCCTGCGGCGCCCTCCCGCCGCGAACGGGTGCCTTGCGGCCTGGCGGGACATCTGGCAGATGAGCGGGCGGAACCACGCCGGGTCGGCCAGGGCCTCAGGCGGAGCCGCAGGCGTCCCGCTTACGGTGGTCTTCGACAAGCGAGACGCTTGTCGCTGCACAGGAGCCTGCAACCTGATCCGCGGCCAGAGCAGTGCACAGGTTGATCACGTCTGAGAACGACACGCCTTCCAAGCGGCCGTTGTCGAGCCTGAGGAGGGGCCTCCTGCGGTTCATCTCGCGGTCCCCCCGCTGCCGGCGTGGAAGCTGGCGATGGCCTCGGAAGTGCGCAGGAACCTGTCGTAGACGCGCAGGCGGTGAATGGCGGGTCCGATGCGGAGGGCGGCCGGGCACACGGGCGCGAGGGCGTCGGGATAGCGCGCCCAGCCGAACTGGCGGGCCTCGCCGCCGTCGCACAGCACGCCGTCCACGACGAATGAGATGATCCGCGGCCCCGCATCCACGATGGCCACGAGGTGGTGCGGCCGGCCCGGCCGGAGGAGCCCGGGATCGCAGTCCCACGCGAAGCGCGTCTTGCCATTGGCCATCTCGATGCGCACCGAGCCCTTCTCGGCAGTGGCCAGGGCCAGGCCCTCCCCCTGGAGCAGCACCTGCCCGGCCGCAAGGCTGTCGAGCGCGACCCAGAGGTCGAGCGACAGGCCGCCTGTCTCCGCGGCGGGGATGGGGCGGGGGAGGGCGGTGCTCCCCGTCTGAAGCTGCTCCCGGCCCAGGTCCAGCACGAGGCCCCTGCGTGCGACCTCCTTCGCCTCGCCTTGGCGCCACAGCCCTTCCAGCAGGGTGGGATTGATTTCGTGGATGCGGGCGAGCGTCTTCTGCGTCTCGGTGACCCAGAAGCGGCCGTCCTGCTCGATGAGGTCGGGGTAGCTCATGCGCATCCTCGGCTCGGGGTCGTAGAGCAGAATCTCGGGCTGCGACCAGTGGAGGAAGCCGTCCTTCTCCACGCCCCCCGCGATCCAGGCGGGGTTCCGGTCCTCGAAGCCCTTGCCGCTGTGGTTGTGGAACCAGAAGAGGTACTTGCCGTTGGAAGTCTTCCACAGCTTGGGGCAGGCGCGCGGGGTCTTCATCTTGCGGCCGCCCGGGGAGCAGGTCATGTGCTCGGGCGTGGTCCACGTGCGGCCGCCGTCGCGGCTGTAGGCGTGGCAGGGATGGCCGGTGGTGGTGCGGTAGACGCAGTAGAGGCTTCGGCCGTCGGCCAGGGGCACGAGGTTGTGCTCTTCCTGCACGGAGCCGAACTGGGGCGCGCGAATGCCGTGATCGCCCTCGGGCAGCAGCTCCCAGCGGAGCTTCGCGGGGTCGGGTTCGGCGAGCAGGTTGTCGGAGCGATAGACCCAGCCCTCGCCGTCGTCGAGCATGTACTTGCCGAGCTTGGTGAAGGCGAAGAGGAGGTCGGCGCCCACGGCCTTGGGCTTGTCAATGCTCCAGAAGATCTGCACCGCGCCCTTCCAGTCGTTGGCGCGGTCGCAGGCGGTGACACGCATGGGCAGGCGGTGGCGCTCGCGCGACCACGTGCGGCCGCCGTCGTCGGACCATTTGAGCACAAACCAGCCGAGCATGTCGGCGCGGGGCAGCGGCTTGCCGTCGGGCAGCGTCGAGAGCTTGTCGCCGTTGTAGCAGTAGACGCAATAGACGCGCCCGCCGGGCGTGACGATGGGCGAGCCGTAGGACGACGAGGGGCCGTCGGCGGGCTCGATGTCCACAAGCGGCGACCAGGTCTTGCCCTGGTCGGTGCTGCGGGTGGCCACCATGTGCTCGCCCCGGGCCCCCTCGTGGCCGCCCGCGGTCGTCAGCGTGCAGAGCCACGAGCCGTCGCGGTTGACGACCACATAGGGCTGGTCGCAGTAGCCCTCGACGGGAATGGGGTGGCCCGTGCGGATATTCCGCGGATCGCGGTCTCGCGTGTCCACAGCCTGTGCCTCCTGGGCGAGCGCGACGGCCGCAAGAAGCGCCAGCGCCGCCGAGCGTGCCAGCGGGGGACATCGCCTGTGCATGAGCACCCCCTTGGCGCAGAAGCCGCCTCGTGCGAAGCGTAGCGGACCAGGCCGCGGGTGTCAATGGGCGATCGGGCGGTTTGACTCGGTCTGCGGGCGGCGCTACGATGGGCGCAGCGAGACAGGGCGAGGGAGACGGCGACGTGTCCAGGCCGCTCAGCGCACCAGAGCTTGCTCGGTTCTGCGAGGCCGTGGGGGCGGAGGCCGCGCGCGTGGCGCGCGTGGGCGCCGCGGCCGAGGCCCTGTTCGCCCAGACTCCGCACCTCCACGGGCTCACGAAGACGATGAGGCCGCTGCTCGGGGTGGCCGCGGCCGTGCGCCAGGCGGCCCGCCGCGGCCGGCTCCGCGGGGCGATGCGAGCCTGCCTGCCGGCGCTCACGCCGTTCGAGCGGCGGCTCGCCCTGGGCGCCGCAGGCGAGCCGGCGGCGGCACAGGACGGCGGCAACGGCCGCGCCGCGGCCGAGCGCGAGGCGGCGCGGCGGATGGCGGCGCTCCTGGCCCTCGCCGAGGCCGCCACGCTCTCGGGGGCGCAGGACGCCACGTTCGCGGCGGCGCTGGACGACGGGCGCGAACTCGAGCTCCTCGTGACCGGCGGCGGGGCCGTCCGCGAGAGCGTCGCCGCCGTGAAAGCGGCCGCGCCGGTGTGGAACGCCGCCATGGCCCGCCCGCTCCGCACGGCGGCCCTCCACGCCGGCAAGACGCTTCCGAGCCGCATGGCGCCGGAGGCGACTCTCGCCGCCCTGGCGCGGCGCACGCTCCAGACCCACTGGGAGGCCTTCGCCGCGCGCCTCTACGGCCTCGGGTGCCGGGACGACATCGAGTTCGTCCACGAACTGCGGGTCGCGCTCCGCCGGCTGCGGGCCGCGCTGCGGGTCTTCAAGGCGGCGATAGACGGCCTGGCGCGGGCTCTTCTGGGCGAACTGAAGCGGCTCGCCGATGCGTTGGGCCACGTGCGCGATGCGGATGTGTTCCTGGCCTTCCTCCGGCGCCGGGCGGCGGAAGCGCCCGAGGAGCAGCGGCCCTTCCTCCGCGGCCTCGAACTCGCCGAGCGGCGCAAGCGAGGCCGCTTCCTCCGCACCCTGCGCGACACCTTCGAGTCGGCCGAGTTCGCCGCGTTCCGCGAGCGGTTCGACCCCGTGCTGACGGGGCGCACGGCGGCCGGCGGGCTGTGCGCGCTCGCGAAGGGCGAAGAGCCGGCCGCCGCGCACGCGCCCAAGGCGCTGGCCAAGCGGCTGAGGTCGGCGGCGAGGCTGGGCCGGGGCCTCGCCCGGGCCTCGGCAGCGCGCCAGCACGCGCTGCGGATCGCGTGCAAGAAGCTCCGCTACACGGCCGAGTTCTTCGCGGCCCTGTATCCACACGGCCTCGCCGCCGTGATCGAGCCGATGGCCCTGATGCAGGACGCGCTGGGCGATGTGCACGACGCCGATGTTTACAGGGAGCGCGTCATCCGGTATCATACCTACCGGAAGGCCGAGGCGCACGAGCCGGCCACCGCGCGCGCGGTGGACGCGCTGCTGGAGTTCCTGGAAGCCCAGCGCGCCGACGCGCTCGGCAGGGCCGTGGACGTCTGGAGGTCCTTCACCACGGGCAAGAAGGCGCGCAAAGCGATCAAGGCCATCCTGTGAACCATCGCTCGGGGGGTCTGCATTGGGCAAGCAAGGGCGCGACAAGCTCTATCTCGGCGTGGACGTGGGCGGCACCAAGATCCTCGCCGCGCTGGTCGCTCCGAACGGCCAGATCGTGGCCCGCGAACGGAGCGAGACCCCGCGCGAAGAGCCGCCGCGGGCCTCGGTGAGGGCCATCCTGGCTGCCATGGACGGCGCTCTGGACGCGGCCGGCGTGAGGGCGAGCCGCCTCGCGGCCATCGGGCTCGCCATCCCGGGCGTCGTGGACCCCGACAAGGGGCGAGTGGTGGTCACCCCGAACATGAACCTCTCCGGGATGCAGATCGCCTCCGCCGTCCGCAAGGTCTACCCCGTGCCCGTGGCCGTCGGCAACGACGTGAACCTGGGCACCCTGGGCGAGAAGTGGCTCGGCGCGGCACGCCGGGCGAAGAGCGCCGTGGGCATCTTCGTGGGCACAGGCATCGGCGGCGGCGTGATCGTGGACGGCCGCCTCGTGCGCGGCGCCCGCGAGGCCGCCGGCGAGATCGGCCACATCGTCATGCTGCCCGGCGGCCCCCGGTGCGGCTGCGGCAACCACGGGTGCCTCGAGGCCCTGGCCAGCCGCTCGGCCATCGAGCGCGAGCTGCGCGCCGGCATGGCCGCCGGCCGCCGCACGTGCCTGAGCAAGCTGCTCGGCGGGAAACGCGGCCCCATCAAGAGCAAGGTGCTCCGCCGCGCCCTCAAGGCGCGCGACCCCCTGGTCACCGAGGTGGTCCGCCGGGCCGCCGAAATCCTCGGCTACGCCTGCCTCACCGTGCGTCACCTGGTGGACCCCGACGTCATCGTGCTCGGCGGCGGCGTGATCGAGGCGTGCGGCGGCTTCGTGCTCCCCATCGTGCAGAAGATCGTGCAGGCCGACGCACTCCCCGGCGCGCGCAAGGGCGGCGACGTCGTGCCGTCCGAACTCGGTGACGACGCCGTGGCGCTCGGGGCCGCGGCGCTGGCGATGGAGGCCGTCGGCAAGTCCCCGCTTCTATCCCCTTGAGGCCGAGCGTTGCCGTGACGTCCACGCCCAAGACCGAGTGCGCGCTGGCCCTGGCCCTGCGCCGCTGCGCCGACACCGCACACCTGCGCCACGTGGCGCGGCTGGCCGACCTCCTCTTCGACGCCCTGCGGCCCCTGCACAGGCTCGGAGAAGGCCCTCGCGAACTCCTGGCCTGTGCGGCCCTGTTGCATGATATCGGCCTGGATACGGCGATCACGGGCCACCATCGGGCCGCCTTGCGCCTCATCCTGGAAGCCCACCTCCCGGCGCTGAGCCTGGAGGAGAAACGGATCGTCGCCAACGTGGCCCGATACCACAGGAAGGCCTTGCCCTCGCCGAGGCATCCTGAGTTCCGCCTCCTGTCGCCCCCTGCCCAGGGACTGGTCTGCCGCCTTGCCGCGCTGCTCCGCGTCGCCGACGGCCTCGACCGCGACCACACGGGCGCTGTCGCCTCGCTCTCGGCCGCCCTCACGCGGCCGGGCGCGTGGACGCTGTGGATTGACGGCCCGGGCGACTTGGAGCATGCCGCCTGGGGGGCGGCCCGCAAGGCCGACCTCTTCGAGCGCGCCTATGGGGCGAAACTGGTCGTGACGCCGCGGCCCGACCGCGATGGAACGCGGAACGCGACTATGCTATGATCCCGCCGTGACAGGTGTCCCCTTCCTTCAGGAGGCTGACCGTGAGGATGCGACGTTGGTGCGTGTGGGCTGGGCTGTTCGTCGTCGTGGCCTGCGGTGCCGCGGGGCAGGTCCTGGCCGGCGAGGCGGAGGGCTGGACCGAGCTCTTCAACGGCAAGGACCTCGCGAACTGGGACGTCCTCGGCTGCGAGGCCGAGGTGCAGGACGGCGCGCTGCTCATCAAGAGCGGCAACGGCCTCGTCCAGACCAAGGAGCAGTTCGCGGACTTCGTGCTCGACGTGGAGTGGAAGGCCCTGAAGGCGGACCGGTGGGACTCCGGCATCTACTTCCGCTACACGGAGGTGCCGAAGGGCCGTCCCTGGCCGCCCCGCTACCAGGCCAACCTCGCCAAGGGAATCGAGGGCAATGTCGCCGAGCTCAAGGGCGCCTCGAGCAAGGGCCTGGTCAAGAACGGAGAATGGAACCGCTTCGTCCTCACAGTGCAGGGCACGAAGGCGAGCCTGGAGATCAACGGCAAGCCCGCGTGGGAAGCCGACGGCATCCAGGTGCCCAAGGGCTTCCTCTCGCTCCAGGCCGAAGTGCCCCAGGGCGGCCAGTTCCTCTTCAGAAACGTCCGCATCAAAGTGCTGCCCGAGACCAAGTAGGAGCCCCGGCGTGACCCCGAAGGAACGCGTCCTCACCACCCTGGCCCATCGCGAGCCCGACCGCATTCCCTGGGGCGAGCACTCGATTGACTACAACGTCTACGAGGACATCCTGGGCCGCAAGACCCTCGTCCAGGCCAAGTTCCGCGAGACCCTCGCCTGGTGGGAGGGCCGCCGCGACGAGATCGTCGAGTGCGTCAAGCGCGACCGCCTCGACCTCATCCGCGCGCTCGAGATGGACATCATCTTCATCAGCCGTGTGCCGCCCAAGGGCTACAAGCCCGAGCCGCTGGAGAAGCTCGACGACGACACCTACCGCGACAAGGCGGGCAACCTCTACCGCATCTCCGCCACCACCCACGACCTGATGCCCTACAAGCGCGTTGCCGCGCCCGCCGAGCCCCCGAAGATCGCCGACCTTGAGGCCACCCTCGACCGCGTGGAGAGCGAGCCGATCACCCTCCCCGACGAGTCCGAATGGGAGGCCGTCCGCCACATGGTCAAGGAGGCGGGCCAGACCCACTTCATCCTGCTCATGTGGGGCGACATCTCGTTCCCCTCGTTCGGCCACACGGACGAGGAGCAACTCATGAACCTCGCCCTCTACCCCCAGGAATGCGCCCTGATCACGAAGATCGCCGGCAAGCGGCTCGTTCGGGGCCTCGACCTGCTTGCCAAAGTGAACCTGGGCATTGACGGCATCATGCCCTGCGGCGACCTGGGCTCCTCCACCGGCATGCTCGCCAGCCCCCGCTGGTATCGCGAGCACGTGTGGCCCTGGCACAAGGCATTCTGCGACAAGGCCCACGCGATGGGGCTCAAGGTCCTCAAGCACTGCTGCGGCAACACCAACGCCGTGGAAGAGGACCTCGCCGCGGCCGGCTACGACGCGCACGAGGCCCTCCAGCACAGCGGGGGCATGGACCTCCGCGACCTCAAGAGGCGCGTCGGCGCCAAGATGACGCTCTGGAGCGGCATCTGGCACGAGCACATCATCCTGGGCACGCCCGAGGACATCCGCCGCGACGCCGCCTACGCCTTCGAGCACGCTGCCCCGGGCGGCGGCTACATCATGGGCTCCAGCCACTCGCTGGCCGTGGACGCCAAGCGCGAGAACATCCTCGAGATGAAGCGCTGCCGCGACAACTGGGGCGTCTACCCGATCGACCCGAAGCGGTTCGTGTGAAGCGCAAGACTCACACCACGTCCAGGCTCGTCATCGGGTGCCAGCCGTCGGGCAGCACGGGTTCGATGGCGAGGCGCACGCGGGGGGTGAGGGTGGCCGCGTCCACGAGGCCGATGTCCACCTTCGTCTCGCCGCGCTCGAGGGCGGGGGGGAAGACGATCTCGTCGCTGAACCAGGTGTGGTCGGGCATCCAGGCGCGCACGTCGGCATTGGAGAGCACGATGTGCTCCTCGCCTCCCTGCCGGAAGCGGAACGCGAGGCGATACGGGCGGTAGATTGGCGCCACGCCCACATTGTCCACGAACATTTCAAAGGCGATCCGCTGCCCAGGCTTGGCCTCCAGGGGCAGAATCATCTGCCGCAGGACGAAGCGGTAGCCCATCCGACGGTTGAAGGCGTCTATCTTCTCGCGCACCGCGTCGGGGATGTAGGACGACTTGGGCATGAAGACCGACAGGTGGTACTTGAGCCCCTGGTCGAGAATCCAATCCACGTCCCAGCCCTCCTTCACCCAGTGGCCCACGGTCCAGCACGTCTCGAGGGTCACGGGGGCGGTCTTCCAGGCATCGGCGACGCCGCACTGAACGACCTCCTTGGGGTAGAGGTCGAGCATGTGGCACCAGCACAGGTCGTCGGGCACGATGCCCGGGGCCTTCGCGCGGCTGAGGTCGCCGAAGCAGTCGGCCCGCCAGCCGATGCGGCGGCCGGTGTTGGCGGCGTGGGCGCAGCCGTGGGTGCCGAGCATCGAGACGAGCTGGGTCCGGCGGAAGCCGTGCAGATAGATGTCGGTGAGGCGTGCCGCGGTGTCGGGCGTCGCGTTGCCGCCGGTCTCGCCGCAGGGGCCGGCGTAGGCGATGTCGAAGCTCTCGAGATCGGGGTGGCCGTCGTAGCGTTCGGCGAAGGCGCGAACGAAGCCGCCCCAGTGCTCGAGGTAGAGCGGGTCGTTGGCGTCGGGCTCGCGGCGGCCCTCCATCTTGCCGCCGGCGAGGGCGCGGGCGCCGAGGGCCCAATACCAGTCGGGCATCGCCCGCACGTACGGCTGCACGCGCACCTGCACCGTCTGGCCCCGCACGCGCCCCGCCTCGAGGGCACCGTCCACTATGTCCCACCGGAACCTGCCCTTCTCGGGCTCGAGGGCGCGCCAGGTCCATCGGCAGTAGGCGAGCGTGGTGTCGGGGTATTGGGGGTTCGCCAGGTTGCCGTCGAAGGGTTCGAAGACCTCGGGGCCGTGCTCGTCGTCCCAGGTGAGACCCGGGAAGAGGGGAGCGCCGTTGAAGCGCTGGAACGTGGTGGTGCCCTTGTGGGGATTGGGCAGATTGGCGCCCGACTCCTTGGGCCGCACGCGCTGAATGACTTCCTGGGGGCCGAACACATCTCGCCACCTTGATCGGCCGGCTGCGCTCATGGGCATCTCCTGTGCGCACAGTCGAGAGACCTGCCGGCGGGAATCATAGCGGCGCGGCGGCCGGAGAGTCAAGCCCGGACACCCAGGTGCGGGGACGCCGGGCTGAAGACAGCCTTTCGCGGAAGCGCGCCCCCTGGCGGCTGGGTAACGCCTCAGACGACCGAGGCGGATTTTGCAGTGCGGCCTTCAGCCGTATCCTCAGTTTGTAGTGCGGCCTTCAGGCCGTATCCTCGACGTCCAGTACGGGCTGAAGCCCGCACTACGAACTGCCCCGCCCACTGAGGTGCGTGCCAGAGGCCCCACTTCATTCGGCTGCGGTGCCGGTTTCCGCTCCTTGACAGGCCCGGCGGCAGGGCCTACAATGTGCCCGGTGGCGTCGAGTCTCGAGTCGCCAATCGAGGTGCACTATGGGTGCCAGCATCGAGGCCCGCGCGGCGGAGTTCGCCCGGGAGTTCGCCGCGCTTCGGAACGCGGTCGGCCAGGTGATCGTGGGGCACGAGGAGGTGCTGGAGGGCGTGCTGACGGGCCTCTACGCGGCCGGCCACTGCTTGCTGGAGGGCGCGCCCGGCCTCGGGAAGACCCTGCTGGTGAGGACCCTGAGCGACGCGCTGGATGTGACGTTCGCGCGCGTGCAGTTCACGCCGGACCTGATGCCCGCCGACATCATGGGCACGAACCTGCTGGCCGAGGACGAGGCGGGGCGCCGCACGTTCCGCTTCCAGCCGGGGCCGCTGTTTGCGAACCTGGTGCTGGCCGACGAAGTGAACCGCGCGACGCCGAAGACTCAATCGGCCCTCCTCGAGGCGATGCAGGAGGGCACGGTCACGGTGGGCCGCGCGACGCATCCGCTGCCGGCGCCGTTCTTCGTGCTGGCCACGCAGAACCCGATCGAGATGGAAGGCACGTACCCGCTGCCCGAGGCGCAGCTCGACCGCTTCCTGTTCAAGCTCCTGGTGCGCTACTCGAGCCGCGAAGAGCTGAACACGATCCTCGAGCGCACCACGGAGGCGGCCGCGCCGAGGACCGGCAAGGTGCTGGACGGGCCCAGGGTGCTGGACGGAGTGGCCCTGGCGCGGCAGGTGGTCGTGGCGCCCCACGTGCGCGACTACGCCGCGCGGCTCGTGCTGGCGACCCATCCCGGCGGCGAGTTCGCGGTGGACCTTGTCAACCGGTTCGTCCGCTACGGCGCCAGCCCGCGGGGAGCGCAGGCCCTGATCCTGGCGGGCAAGGTGCGGGCGCTCGCCAGCGGCAGGTACAACGTCGGCTTCGAGGACGTGCGGGCCTTCGCGGCCCCTGCCTTGCGGCACCGCCTCATTCTGAACTTCGAGGGCGAGGCCGAGGGCGTGACGACCGACCAGATCATTGCGCAGGCGGTGGAGAGGACTCCTGTGTCGCCGGTGCGGTGAAGCCGAGCAGCGGCTGGAGGTCCCCCTCATCCAGATTGACGATGCGGAAGGCTCGGGTGAAGCCGCCCTGCGCCCAGAGCCGCGCGGCCTCCGCGGGGTCCGTGGCCACCCGCAGGTTGCGATCCGCGTAGTAGGTCACCTGGCGCAGATTGTGGTACCGGTCGGCCCAGAGCAGAATCCGGTCCTCGAACCGGGTGTTCGCCCGCAGGTGCTCGGCGAGCCGGGCCTGGCCGGGATAGAAGGCGTCGAGAGCTGCGCCCCGGCGCGCGGGCGCGAGCTTGTGCTGGGCCTCGAAGCCGGCGGCGGCCAGGAGCACCAGGGCCGCGAGGGGCCACACCGGGCTCCTTCCGCGGCGCCAGACTGCCGCGAGCGCCATCCCGGAAAGCAGGGCGATCGGGATGGCGAGATAGAACTGATAGTAGATGTGAACGTAAGCGCCCTGGCGGAAGGCCAAGACGTTGAGCAGCGCCCAGGCGGCCAGCGTGGCGACGAGCAGCAGGCCGCCGGAGCGGGGGCGGCCGAGGCCCAGCACGCACGCAGCCGCAAGGGCGGCGGATACCCCGCTGAAGCCGCGCCAGAAGTAGACGCCCATCCGGCTCACGAAGTCGGCGGCCCCGAACGAGCCCTCGGCGGCGCGGTCGCTCGCCCGGGTCCCGAGCCGATGGCCCAGCGCCCGCCAGAGCTCGCCCAGCCCACCCTCGACGAGGGCGACGTGGCCCAGCACCGCCAGGAATCCCAGCGCCCCGAAGGCGGCCGGGAGGAGCAGCCACGGCGCGCCCTTGCGCCGCAGGGCGGTGTGATAGGCGAGGAGCAGCCAGGGGACGGCGGCCACGACCCATGCGAACCACACGCCCAGGCAGGCCGCGGCCGACATCGCGGCGAGCCAGCGCCGCCGCCCGTCGCGTTGCCAGCGGAGATAGAGGAGCGTGAGCAGGAGAGCGAAGAAGGCCGCCGGGGCTTCGTGGTCGGGCATCCGGCCGTAGAGCGCGACCATTGGCTGAAGAACGAAGGTGGTCGCCGCGAGGAATGCCGCCGCCTCGCCGGCCACCTGGCGCGCGATGCGGTGCAGGCACGCCGCCGCCCCGAGGGTGAAGAGGAGGAAGAGCAGGCGGGCCGCCCCTTCGCTCTCGCCCAGCGCCGCGAAGCCCGCCGCCAGCGCGAGCGAGACGCCGGGCGGGTGGTGGGCGTAGAAGCGGAACTCGTCGGGCCGGAGCTGCCCCGCGTTGCACACCTGGCCGCCGCGCGTGGCGCGGAGGCCGTGGCGCAGGTAGTTCCGCGCGGCGGTGCTGTAGAGGGCGCCGTTGGCATCGAACGAGCCGTACCACCCCGCGCGAAGGCCCACGCCCATCAGGCACGCCCCGACGGCGATGGGCAAGCCCAGGCTGAGCACGGCAGAGGCACGCATCGCGTCCTCGCGAGGCAAGCGCTGGAAAGAAGCCGCGTGTTCGCCTATAATACGCCTCGGTGGGGCGGCGTCAATCGGCGGTTGCGGAGCGCGGCGTGCGAATCCTGCTGACGAACGACGACGGGATCAACGCGCCCGGCCTCGCGGCGCTGCGAAGAGCGGCCTGCGGGTTGGGCGAGGTGGCGGTGGTGGCGCCCGACACCGAGCGCAGCGGGGTGGCCCACTCGATCACGCTGGCCCAGCCCCTCCGCATCCGGCGTATCTACCACGGCGAGGAGTTCTTCGGGTTCGGCATCAACGGCGCGCCGGCCGATTGCGTGAAACTGGCCTGCCGTGAGATTCTGGGCGCGCTCCCCGACCTCCTCCTCTCCGGGATCAACCTGGGCTGCAACGCGGGCATCAATGTGCTGTACTCGGGCACGGTGGCGGCGGCCATCGAGGGCGCCATGCTGGGCATTCCCTCCGTGGCGTTCTCCGTGGGGGAGGTCGAGAAGCCCGATTTCGAGCAGGCGGGCCGCGTGGCGCGCGCAGTGCTCGACCTGGTGCTGGCCTCGGCCATGCCGCGGCGCACGCTGCTGAATGTGAACATCCCCGGCAGCGGCGCCGGCGTGAAGGGCATCCGCCTGACGCACCAGAGCCGCACGACCTACCACGAGCTCTACGAGAAGCGCCTGGACCCGTGGGGGAGAGCCTACTTCTGGATCACGGCGGAGCTGGCGCGCGACTACGAGCAGGAGCCCGAGAGCGACCTGCGCGCCTTGGCCGAGGGCTACGTGTCGGTGACGCCGCTGCACTACGACCTGACCGACTACGAGGCGATCCCCGCGCTGCGCGCGCGGTTGGACAGGGACTCCCCGCTCGGCGTGGATTGACGCGGCGGTCTCAGGTGGGCAGCCGCGCCTCGTGGGCGAAGCGGCGCAAGAGGTCGGCCTGGGCCTGGGTGAGGTTCTTGGGGGCCGTGATCCTGATCCGCACGTAGTGGTCGCCGTGTTCTCCGGCGGGGGTGGGCGCGCCTTTGCCGCGCAGGCGGAGCTTGGCGCCGCTGCTCGTGCCCGGCGGGATGCGGAGCTGGACCTCGCCCGCGAGGGTGCGGACGGGCACCGTGGTGCCCAGGGCGGCCTGGACGATGTTGATCTCGACATCGGAGTAGATGTCGTGCCCGTGGCGCTCGAAGAGCGAGTGGGGGCGGATGTGAATCTCCAGGTATCGGTCGCCGGGCGGCCCGCCGCCGGCTCCCGGCTCGCCCTCGCCGGAGAGGCGGATGCGGGCGCCCTCCTGCACCCCGCGGGGTATCTTGACGGAGAGGCTGCGCAGGCGGAGCGCGCGCCCCTGGCCGCCGCAGGCCGGGCAGGGATTCGTCACGCGCTGGCCGCGCCCCAGGCAGTCGGGGCAGGGCCGGGAGAACGAGAAGCAGCCCTGTGCGGCCTGCACCGTGCCGGTGCCGCGGCAGGTGGCGCAGGGCTTGGGCGTGGAGCCGGGCCGCGCGCCGGTTCCGCGGCACGTGGCGCACGCCTCGGCCCGCTGCACGCGCAGAGCCACCGTGCCGCCGTTGATGGCCGTCTCGAACGGGATCTCGATGGTCTGGACGATGTCGTCGCCGCGGCGGGGTCCGGCGGCCCCGCCCGGCGGGCGCTCGCCGAAGAAGCTGGAGAAGATGTCGGAGAAGTCGAAGCCCGCGGCGCGCCCGCCCTGTGCCCCCCGGGCGCCGCTCGAGCGCAGGAAGTCGCTCAGGTCCGAGAAATCGCCCGTGGCGAAGCCGCGCGCCCGCGCCTCGCGCAGGCGGTCGTACTGGCGGCGCTTCTCGTCGTCGCTCAGGACGTCGTGCGCGACCGAGATCTCCTTGAAGCGGCGCTCGGCGTTCTTGTCGCCCGGGTTGCGGTCGGGGTGGTACTTCTTGGCGAGCTTGCGGAAGGCGCGGTTTATCTCGTCCTTGGTGGCCTTCTTATCCACGCCCAGGCACTGGTAATAGTCTGGTTCGTCCATCGGCTCATGGCTCCCGGGTGGGCTGGCGATTGAAAGCTTCATTATAGGCGTGGAACAGCCTGGGCGCAAGACGGACGAGACAGGGGCGAGGGGGGAATCGTAAGCAGCTCTCGTTGCGGAAATCCCCGGAATGGGGGAGGGCTTGCTGCCCTTGTCCGTTCGACAAGCGGGACGCTTGTCGCTACGGGAATCCGCAGGAGAAACTGTCTGCGGAAATGGCCCACACCCAGGGGGGCGTGGCCCGCCGTCCTGGCAACATGGCCGCGAGGGCATCGCCCCTGCCCGCTCCCCGCCTGTATCACCCTGTGAGAGCGAGAGGGATGCGTGTGGGCGGGAACGACCACGGAAGGGCCAGGACGCCCCAGCTTCATACTTGCTCAACGGCGACGGGGAGGGAATTGAGCAAGTATGGGCGGGAAGGCCGTAGAGCCGCCCGGATCGCCAAAGCGCCATACTCGCTCAACGGAGAGGGGCCGGTTACGGTCTGCGCGGCGGTGCCCCGGCGCGCGGGTCCGTTGTGGCACCTGGGGGAAGCGGTGGACGGACTAGGAGCCTGTCCAAGAATCCGCGTGGGCTGCGTTGCCGGCGCCAGCGGGGCGG
>DAOOIT010000104.1 GCA_035384565.1 Planctomycetota bacterium
GTATTAGTCCGCCCTTTAACTCCCCACTTCGCGCCAAGATTACCTGAGCGCGACAAGCTCGATGCCAACGGAGGACGTCAAGGTGTGAAGGGTTTTCCGAAAAGGACACCGCAGAACGGCAGGATGCTTCTCCGCCTTGCCGTGGACATGGACTACATTCTGACGATCTGGGGCGACGCGGAGAATGCCGCAGGGGGAAAGGGTAAGCCCATGGACCTAGGACCCCAAAGGTATGACCCACCAGAGCTCGAGGATGGGATTGAGTTGAAGAAAGAGCTCAACATCAAGGTCCGCAGCGTAACCTTTACCCCCAATCCCGCTACTGTCTCTAGAGACCGCGAGACGCTCGTTAAGGCGGACTTCAAGAAGAACGATGTCCATGCTGATGAAGGGGACAATTGGGAGTCGAAGCCGCCGATGTTTAAGGTTCGCTCGAACGGCCTGAACCGTGGCTTGGTCTCCCTCCGCGTGCGGTCATCTCCATTCTTCCCGCGCGCAGGTGAGAGTGCAACCATAACAGTGGCGGTGCTCGCAGGTCAGAACAAGGTTGGGGAAGGCGCTTTTCGCGCTGTTCTCCGTAGTGTGAAGATTGACCAGCGGCCACCACACAACAGGCTCCTGGCGTATGGACAGTTCGAGTTCCGTGCGTCGATAATACCACCGCCGCCAGCGGGCCAGACGTTCGACTACGTGTGGCGGCACCCCCAGATGGTGGCAAGGGTGGGTCAGCAAGAGCAGGCAACGCGTGGCGATTTCGTGCCCACTTCGCCGGGCTGCGTGGTGGAGGCTCTTGGTGACCATGCGGTCGTGGTACGCCGAGCTGGTGGCCAGTGCATACTCCGATTCAGGACTGACGTGCCTTCCCCCGTATACGGCGGTGCGGGCTATTGGGACCAGTTCATGGATGTTGAGGCCACGCAAGTCGCTGATGGGGCGCAGCTCGGAGTAGTCGGGTCAGACTACACGGAGTTACACATCACCCGTCCTTATTATGCCATGTGCAAGGCCGCCAACCTTGGTGGTGGTCTTAGCGTAACCAACGAAACCGAGCAAGGCTTCACCGTGAGCGGAAACCTCCCGCGCGACAACAATGGGAACATCTACTGGCATGCCCATATACAGTACACCGTCTATGACCAGACAGGTCGGAACATCAACGAGAGCGCCAGGAGCAACGACACAGCAGTGGCTGGCAGGGAGCTGCTCTGGATCAATACACGATGGAATCAGAACGACCAAGTGGTGCCCAACCAGAACGCACACGTCCGGCGCCAGTGGCACGACTGGGCTCAAGGAGGCGTTAGCCAAGAGCTCTTCACAGACAACCTTGAGTGCGGGATCGCAAGAACAGGTGAACTGAGGGCCATCAATCCTGCGCTCGGCGCGGCCTTCGAGTGGGTCTTCCGCTTCGTGGGCTGCAACAACAATGACATGCTAGGCAGGGTCTATACGGGATCATCAAGTGACGTTAGGGCGGCACCGCACCCCGTTCCTGATGGCCACGTCTGGCAAGCGGCGGTACACTTCAGGACAACCCAGACCGGCAGCCCGAATCACTACTATTTCATCAGAGACCTGACATTGCCCAACGGATTCGAGTTGCAGGCCGCAAGAACAGGCGGCGGATTCACGCCGTTCTCCGGACGCGGAACGTACACGGTGCGTCATCTTCCCAGCAATGAGCGTCCTGGGTATTCAGCGTACTCGGTGCCAGGCGGGCGGTAGCAGCTCGCCGGCCAAGTGCATTTCGAACAAGGATCAAGTGACTGACAATGCATGACCGACCATACCAAGCTTGGCTCTGTGCGCTGATACTAGCGCTCGCGAGAGCCGATCACGTAGCCGGCGGGTCAGAGCCAGAGCTAAGCGGCCTCGCGTGGCTGGACAGGCCAATCGGGCGTTTTTTCGCTACCACGGATGATGAACTCAACGGCTTACCCGGGGTCTTCCAACCTTTCGCGCGACAGGCAGGTGCCAGACTCAGTCTTGAGTGCCGCTCCAAGGGACAGCGATCGTTGACGGTGTGCGTCAAGGACGCAACTCCTCGGAAGGTGCTGCAGGAAATCCAGGTTGGATGGTCTGCGGTTGGTCCACTTCTCACGCTCAGGCACGGGAGCTTTGTGTGCATTGTCGAAAAGGACCTTTACGAAGATCGAAGCTGGCCTCTTAATGCCAAGCGAGTGCCGGGCTTTGAGGTGAAAGGGATGCAATACGACCAAGTGTGCGGCATGGCGATTGACGCTGTGCAGAACGCATGGCGATCGGAAGTGGGAGCCAATGCACGATGGAAATACACCGTGATGGCGCATCCGAGCTTCTATCCTGTTTCGCTTCCCTGGCGTGAACCAGTAACCGCCACGATTCGGGAGGGGAGCGCACGCGACGTGCTGTGCCAGGTGGCAATGCTCCAGCCTAACTGTTTCTGGGGCGCGGAGGCGTTCCTCGACGCTGACGGCAAGAGCACGTCGTGGAGCCTTGAGTTCGGCAGCTGGAGTGACCGATCGGGCAGGACCTGCGACGAACTGGTAGGTATGCTGCTGAGAGGGCCCGCCGCCGGCAACGCGGAACAGTATTGTGTGTCTATGGACATAATGACCATCCTGCGAAGTCGCGGGGTCGAGGGGACCAGGGCACTGATCCATGCCTTTGGGGAGGTATCTGACAATACTGACAGGATACTGCTTCTCGGTTGGATGCGTCAGCAATGTGTTTGGCTGGATAGCGCTGAGGCCCTCCTGACATTTGCTAGAGAGGAGAGAGATAAGCGCAGGGACAGCATGCCTAGAGACAGGAAGGAACGCGGCATGACCGGCACAGTAGATGACTACCTTGATCGGCTGGAAAGCCAAGCGCTGCAAGTGGTGCGCGCGGACAGTGCCGGCCACCCGGCGGGATACAGCGCCGTGGTGATCATCGCCACTGCAGTAGCGACCACTGGTCTAGCCATCGTAGTCAGCATGCTGCGAAGGCGGCGAAGACGCAAGCAGAGAAAGAATGGCGACGCCGGACTCTGACGGAAGATTCGAGTCCTCGTCGGGGAGCCACTTTTCGGGTTCGAAACCGCCCACCCACTGGTTTACAGCATGCCGGGGCCATGAAGCAACGGCGGGGGTGGTACACATCCGCTTGCTGGCCAGGCACTTACGCCGTGGCGTCTCGGAGGCAGACTTCCCCTCGTTGGGGCCGGATGTAGCAGTCCAGGAAGCGCCAGTGCGCGCAGGCGCGCATCGGGCACGGGTGGTCCAGTGTCGACGGAAGTGATGCCAGGGCCGTGCTTCGGCACCGCCGGTCGCTCGGACAGGCGGCGCCCGGGACAGGCGCTGGATACCGGCGCCGCCCGCAAGCCATTGTCTGCCAATGGGATAGAGCGAGAGGCGCCTTGCTGGGGAGTGCCGGGCGCGAACCAGGCGAAGCGGGAGGGTGCAGCGCCGAGAGCTGTAAACCAATGGGGGCGGCAGTTCCGTGGTTTGACGGCGTGAGGGGTGCGCGGCCCGCGGGCCGGGCCCCACCGGCGGCGGGCTGTGTGCGTGTTGGCCAAGGGCCCGCCTATCTGCTCGCGCTGGCAGCCTGGGTCGAACGGGCGCGCGGGGTCGCCCCCTGGGCCGCCGTGGGCCGCCGTTTTCTGTCTCCCTCCCGGCCCCCCTGTTGGCGGAACGAACCCCAAGGCTCGTACCGCTGATGCTGAGGCTGGGAGGGCCGGATCATGCGGTTCTCGGCCGTGTATGAGGCCGAACCTTACTTACGCCATCCGCGCGTGCATTTGCTCGCCAAGTAGTCTCTGGCAGGGGGGGATCAAGTAGTCTCTGGCGCATCTCAAGTAAGGCCCGTGGCCATCCACATGGGGTTC
Organism: Planctomycetota bacterium; assembly: GCA_035384565.1. NCBI lineage: Bacteria > Pseudomonadati > Planctomycetota > Planctomycetota bacterium. The sequence continues at coordinate 3,848 of DAOOIT010000104.1, forward strand.
TCTCCGAAGGGCTCCCGGGCGGGCGTGGAAGTTCTGCTTAACTGGAATTTCCATCTCGGCACCCTTTGCCCCGGACGTTGGACACGGAGTGAAGGGTTTCTTAACGGAGATTTCACTCCTCGTGCTCGGCCCCTCGATGCGTTCTCCCCTCGGCCATAGAGGCGCCGTAGCCGAGTTGCCGGGGGTGAGCTGAGGCACAGGCCCGCCCAAACCCGGCAGACCTGCGACGGTCCCACGAGTCCCCTGCGTAACTCCTTGCCGCCCGCAGTCTTGCGGCTACGCCCCGCGAGCGGCGCCCTCGACAGTCCCCCGCCCACCCTCGACACTACCGCGGAAGAAGAACACGCCCGCCACAGACAACACGGCGCCAAGCGAAGCCCCACGCGCAGGTCCGTCGCCATTGGGCCGCCGGCGGTCGCGCCCGCTGCCGGCAAGGGGCACCCGCCCCCCTCTGACGTGCTCCACTTGCGGCGGCTTGGCGGCTTGGGTAGGATCGTGTCCGCACGTGCCTGCGATGGCGCGACGCGAGGCCCGGCCCGGCAGGCCCGTAGGAGGCGGGGGATGAGAGTAGGACGCTGGCGCTGCGCAGCAACCAGCAAGTCCACGGGAGAGCAGTGTAGGCGTCTGGCGGTGCCGGGGCACCGCGTGTGCTACTGGCACGGGGCCGCCTCGACCGGTCCGAAGACCGCCGAGGGCAAGGCGCGGTCGGCTCTAAACGCCCTCGAGCACGGCATTTACGCCGAGCGGCTGCTGGGGGACGAGGAGCGGCTAGCCTATGACGAACTGATGGGGCGCCTTCGGGCGGACTTCGACCTGGGCGACGCCTCGGCCTTGGCCGAAGCAAAGGCGTTGGCCATGGCGCACATCCAGTTCTTGCGCGCGTTAGGGTCAGGGGATGCGGCAGCCGCACAGAGGTTCAGCCGGGCAGCGCTGAGGCACGCCAGGAGACTGAAGGGCGACCAAGACAGGGCCAAGGCGAGACGCGTGCGGCACAGGACGGGGCCGTCGCCCGCCCAATGGGCGACAGCCCTGCTTGAGGAGGTCGGGGTGGCTCGCGCCAGGAGAGGCAAGCGAGGGGCCAATCCCCGGGTCAGGACAGAGGGCCCGCCCAGTCCCGGTTGACGGCCAGGGGTGGCCATGGGCGGTTGGCACGGCGGCTCCTGCCGCAGTCCAGCGGCCGCCGCCAAGCTGCCAGTGGGTGCGCAGCTTGGGCCTGGGGGCGCAGTGGGATCGCGGCCCATGGCCGCGGCCGAGCCGGCCTTCGACGCCCTGGCCGCACAGGCGCCGGGGAACGCGACGTGGGCCGACGTGGGCCGCCCCGTGGCCGCCCTTCCGGGCGCGCCGTGGGCGTGGCGACCGGCCCGTTCTGGGCAGCGTCAGAGGGCCGGCGGATCGTCGCGATGGGGAGCGTGCAACGGCGGGTAACCCCATGGACGGTCCTCGCGTTGACCGTCGGTGGGGGGATCGATCTGGCGCCCGTCTGGGGCGCTGTGGCGAGCGGGCGCGGCAGCGAGGAAGGGTTTCCTTCTACCGGGGTTTCCTCGCCTCCGCTCGCCCGCCCACCAAGCTATGCACGACTTGACACTTCCCTGGGGCGTGGTTAGCATACTGCCATTGCGGGCCTGCGAGCCCGCCGCAGTACTCCTGACCTCGCTCATGCCCGGGGACACGACCACGCTTGGGACCCTGTCGTTCGTCGGTGACGAACTGCTCGTAGAGGTCAACTCGGCGAGGCGGCTCAAGAAGGCTCGTGCCTGGCTCGACAGGATCCCGGGCGTTGAGTTCAGAGGAGTGCGCGTGCGGACGCTCGATCAGGTCCGAGAGGAAGGCATCCCCCCGGATGACCGGCTGGGCCGGAGGGAAGTCCCGGTAACCCCTGAGCTTGTGGCCTACATCAGGGATCTCACGCACCGGCAGTACATGCAGTGGCTGGATGCGCCGCTCCCCATGCTCGGCGGCAAGACCCCGCGCGAGACGTGCCGTACGGCCGAGGGGAAAGGAAGGATCGCCCGCTTGATCCGGACCATCCCCAAACCGACTGGCCCGGGCGGGGCTGACGTGGACATCCCGCGCAAGCAGATGTTCGATGCGCTTGGGCTGACGGAAGGGGAGTGATGCAGACACAGGATGAGGACCCATGATGCCTCCAGAGAGCAACGTGCTGCCGCCGGTCGCCACGCCCACCATCGCGCAGGTTCTCGGGGAGTTCCTGGCCGAGCAGGCGCAGCGGCTGGAGCCAGCGACCTTCTCGCGATGCCGCAGCATCATCGGCGTGCTGATGGTCCACCTCAACAACTACGGGGAAGGCCTGTCGAAGGCAGAGAGGGCGCTCTTCGAGACGCGCCGCAAGGCAGAGGGCGACGAGCGCCGCGAGTTCTGCCAGACCTTCGGGCCGGTCCACATCATGGGCAACCTTGCCTCCTTCCTATGCCGCTTCATGATCCGCAAGGCCATCATGGCGTGTCCAGGCTCGGAGCGGGCAGCACGGACGGTGGCGAGGAAGCTCTCGAAGTGGCTGGCCGTGAAGGGCTACATCAGCAAAGACGACGCGGCGCAAGGCATCGAAGAGATCGGCAGGGATGCGCCCCCTCTCCCCGCGGCGGAGCGCGTGGCATCGAGTCTCGCCAAGGCTGGCGGCGTGTTCTTCGACCCCCGCGACGTCCCCGGCGAGGATTACGTCGAGTTCGACCACTACACCATCACCAGGATCGAGCCTGGGAGACTCTGGCTGGCGGGCCTCAGCCGCAGTGAGAGCGCGGTCGGCCCCGTCACCGTGCCCAGGAGGGCAACAGCCCTCCTCCAGGTCGGTTGGCAGATTGGATGTGCCCTGGCTCGGCTGCGCGGCACGTGGCGCCCGGTAGAGGTCGGCAACGTGCGCCCACCCGAGAGCAGCGCGGCAGCGCGGGCGGAACATGGTGACGGAGTGCCCCGGTCTCGCGCGCCATATGGTCCGCACAGGCGGACGGGAGGAGACGGCGGGATGGAGCCCAACACTTGCCCGATGCGTGCCAGGTACAAGGGCACGATGATAGCCATCACCGACGGAGCGGCCTGGCTGCTCAAGCGGACGCTGCTCGACGAAGCCGCCCGTCACTTCGAGACCTGCGACCGGTGCTGGGCGGAACTTGATGCCATGATGTGCGATGCCATCGAGGGATTGAAGCCCCCGCTTGAGGGTCTGGCGGCTCAGATGGCGGAGTTCCTCAGGAGGCGCGTGATGATCCACTCCCTGTCGTGCCTGGTGCGGGGCCGGCCCTCGCCCGGCCTGTCGCTGAACTAGCGAGGGGTCGCGGCGTTAGCCAGACCCAGGGGACCTGAACCGTTCCTGTCGGTCGCGCTGACGGAGGGTGAACTGGCGGCGAGACGCTCGGCGGAGGCGCCGTCCGCCCTCTTGCCTCGAGGGATGGACTGGCAGACATCTGGGCAAGGGTGTTAACCGCACGCCGCAAATGGGTATCATCAGGGCTGTGTGCGGCGCAGCCGAACGGTGTAAGGGGCAGGCGGAGGCGATGGAGGGACCTCGCGTGAAAGGGGGATGCATGCCAAGGGTGAGTCTTGCCAAGGTGTCCACGGCTGCCTTGAAGGAGGAACTGCGCCGGCGGGTGGAGGCGCTGCCGAGGCTGATCGCTCAGCGCGATGAGCTGAACCGTCAGATCGCAGAAATCGAGGCGTCAGCCCCCGCCGCCCTGGCACCCAAGGCGCCAACGCGGCCGGCTCCGCCCAGGCGGGTCGCGGGTGCGAAGCCGGCCCGTGGCACTCTCGGCCTGACCGCGATGCTCGCCGAGTTCATCAAGGCGAAAGGCACGATGTCCGTCGCGGATGCCGCCCAAGCAGTGCTGGCCGCGGGCTATGAGAACAGGTCGAAGCACTTCCAGACGCTCGTCAGGAACAGCCTGGCGAAGAGCAAGCGATTCGTCCGGGTGGGCAGGGGGCTGTACAAGGTCCGGGGGTAGGCCCGCATCGCTGCGACCCCTGGCCTCGCGGCAGTCGTCTTAGCCCGAGGGTTGGTGTGGGCTGCGTTGCCGCGGCCTGGGATGAGGCGGAATCCAGGGGAGCGACCTTTGTGAAGGGGCAGAGCGCATGCCAAAGCTGAGTCTCGCCAAGGTGTCAACGGCTGCCTTGCAGCAGGAATTGCGCCGGCGGTTGGAGGCGCTGCCGAAGCTGATCGCCGAGCGCGACGAGCTGAACCGTCAGATCGTCGAACTCGAGGCGTCGGCCGCAACGGCCGAACCTCCCAAGCCGGCGAAAGCCCCTGGCCCGGCCAGAAGGGCGCGGAAGGCGAAGCACACACGGCGCCGCACGACTCTGGCTGCCTCGCTCGCCGAGGTCATGGCGGGCAAGGGAGCCATGTCCATTGACCAGGCCACAGAGGCGCTCCTGGCCTCCGGGTACAAGAGCGCGTCGAAGAACCCTCGACACCGCGTCAAGGTCACGCTCTGGGAAGACGAGCGGTTCGAGCGCGTCGGCAAGGGCCAGTACGCTGTGAAGGCGTGAGACCCCTCGGCGTCTGCCGCGAATCCCGTGGGGAGCCATCGGAGGGAGTGCGTGCGAAACAAGGCGGCGGCGAACCGCGAGGAGCTGAAGGTATTCATCGCCGCGCGCGAGTCCCAGTGTGACGAGTGCGGCGAGAACCTGGGCCACCATGCGTGGGTCGCCCTTGTCGGGGAACGGGGCGCCCTGTGCCTGTCGTGCGCCGGTCTGGACCACCTGGCGTTCCTGCCGTCCGGCGACGCGGCCGTGACCCGCCGTGCCCGTAAGCACTCGACTCTGAGTGCCGTAGTGCTCAAGTGGAGCCGTGCGCGGAAGCGCTACGAGCGGCAGGGTCTGCTCGTGGAAGAGGCGGCCCTGGAGAAGGCCGAGGAGGAATGCCTGGCCGACGCGGAGGCGAGGGCGCGCCGCCGCGAGCGCGAGGCCGAGCGCCGCGGGGAACTCGACCGGCAGCACGTGGAGCAGTTCGCCCGACGCGTGCGTGACGTGTTTCCGGGCTGCCCGCGTTGAGCCGACGATGCCATCGCGGAGCACGCTTGCCTGAAGTACAGCGGCCGGGTTGGCCGCTCCGCCGCGGCCAAGGCTCTCGACGAGGAGGCCGTCCGACTCGCCGTGGCGGCCCATGTCCGGCACACAAAGACCAGCTACGATCAGCTCCTCGCGAGGGGGTGGGACAGGCATGACGCGCGCGGCGAGGTCGCAGACCAGGTCCGTTCCGTGCTCTCCGCATGGGAGGGGCCGCCGGCCTGAGGGACGTTGCGGGATAAGCACCCCACGTCTCCTCCCAGGGCTTGTGCTGCGGCCGTGGCATCCGCCATCGGCCTCTCGCGGCGGGCGGAACGAGCAGGCGCCGGCGGCCCCATGAGCGCGGCCCCCGTTGGCCGTCGAGCAGGGGGGCGAACTGGCGCCCGTTCGCGGCCCACGGAGCCACATGGGCTGCCCCGTAGCCAACGGGGGCGACGGGCGGGAGGAACGTCCTACCGGAATTCCCAGCCTGATTCCCTGCCCCTCGCCTGGCCGCCGGGGCGGTTGGGGGCGCCTCGGGACAGGGCCTTCTCCCCGCGGTGTGCTCTGGCGTATTGCACGCCGATGGACGGCAGTCTATACTGGCGGCCGGGGAGCCAGGACGGGACTCGTGGCGGTGGCGCCGCGAATGCGAGAGGCCGTGCCGATGGAGCCCGGGCAGGTGCTTCGACTATCCTTCGACCGCGGGACGCTCCGACTGGACGGTGCGCGTGAGGGAGGGGCCGCACTGGTTCGGGCGGCGGGGCTGTGGGTCTGGGACGCGCGGATCGGGGCATTCCGGTGCGACGCGATTTACTACGTGCGCGTGCGGGCAGAGCTGTCGGAGCAGTTCCCCGGGCGGTTTGTGGATGAGGTGCCTGTGCCGCCGCGGGTAGTGTGGGGCGTCGTGAGTCTCCCACCTCTGCGTCGGGAGCAGCAGGAGGCGCTCGACGCCTGGCGGGCGGCCGGTGGCCGCGGGCAGGTCGTCATGCCGACCGGCACGGGGAAGACCGAGGTCGCCCTGGCGGCCATGCGGGACACGAGCGTGGCCACGCTCATCGTGGCGCCGGTGCGCGACCTGATGTACCAGTGGCATCGCCGCATCCTCCGCGGCCTTGGGTGTGATGCGGGCATCCTGGGCGACAGCCGGCACAACGTCCGCAACGTGACGGTCACCACCTACGACAGCGCCTACGCCCACATGGGCGAGCTGGGCGCGCGGTTTGGGCTCGTGGTCTTCGACGAGGAGCACCATCTGCCCGGCCCGTGCCGCCGCGAGGCGGCGCTCTTCTGCGCCGCGCCGATGCGGCTGGGCCTGACGGCGACGCCGGAGCGATCGGACGGCCTCGATGCCGACCTGGCGTGGCTCGTCGGCCCCGTCGTCTACCGGCAGGAGATCCCGCACGCCAAGGGGAGGACCCTGGCGGACTACGACGTGGTGCGCATCCCCGTAGCCCTGACCGACGAGGAACAGGCGCGCTACGAGGACTATGGTCGCCTCGTCAGGTCCTTCATCGCCGAACGGCGGAAGGAGAAGCCCGGCTACGGTTGGCGGGACCTCTGCGCGGAATCGGGCAAGGACCCCGAGGCCCGTCGGGCGCAGAGGGCCTACTACGCGAAGAAGTCCGTCGAGGACCGAGCGCAGGAGAAGCTGCGGGTGCTGGAGGACCTCTTCCGGCTGCATGCGGGCGAGCGGGTGATCGTGTTCGCCGGGTCGAACGCGATGGCGCTGGACGTCTCGCGGCGGTTCCTGGTGCCGACGCTGCTCTCGCATTCGCGGAAGCGCGAGCGGCTAGTCGTGCTTGAGGGCTTCGCGGGCGGCCGGTTCCCGGTGCTCGTGGCGAACCAGGTGCTCGACGAAGGGGTGGACGTGCCGGAGGCCAAGGTGGCCGTCGTGATCGGGGGCCAGGCCTCCACGCGGCAGGCCAAGCAGCGCCTCGGCCGCATCCTGCGCCGCACGGGGGCGGCCCGGGCCACGCTCTACGAGGTCGTCTGCCAGGACACGAACGAGGAGGACCGCTCGCGCCGGCGGCGGAGAAGCGATGCTTACGAGCGAACAAGCCATCGTCGCGTATGAGGGAAGCCGCGCGGTCCCCGATCGGCTGACCCGCCGCACCCACGCGCAGTACGAGGGCTACGCGCGGCAGATGCTGCTCGCCTACCGGCAGGGCGCAGGGAAGACCCGCAGGGAGCTCCATCGCTCGGTGGAAGGCATCCTGGCGAACGAGCCGGACTGCGAGACGCGACGGGTGCAGGCCTTCTGCAAGCTCCTCGATGACGCAAGCCAGTTCGACAGCGACCCGACGGGGAGGGCCGCGAAGCTCCGCCTTCAGGTCTTCGAATTCGCAGCCAAGCTCCACCCGCTCGTCGAACGGCGCGACCAGCTCTTCGAGAACACCGAGGCGGAGGCCAAGGCCCGTATCGCCGAGCAGTTGGGCCGGCCCTGGGACGAGATCGAGGGGAGCCTCCACGCGGACGTGCTGGACTTCCAGTGCCTGCGGGCCTTCGAGCCGGGCTATGCGGACGCGGCGGCCCTCCTCGCCCGCTACAACGTGGCACAGGTCCAGGCCTGCCTCTATCGTGCGGAGCAAGTCATCATCACCGCAGGGGCCGACTTCAAGACGCTCCTGCGCTACGCCAAGCTCGCCCAGCTTCTCCACGACCTTCGGCGCCTCGGCCCATCACGCTATCGCATCGAGCTTTCCGGCCCTGCCTCCGTGCTCCGCGAGACCCGGCGGTACGGCGTGAACTTCGCGCGGTTCCTCCCCGCGCTCCTCGCGTGCCGCGAGTGGGCCTTGGAGGCGAGTGTGCGGACGCCGTGGGGCCGTCCCGCGCATCTCGCGCTCACGAGCCGCGACGGACTGCACGGTCACCTTCCGTCGCCGGAGGAGTTCGACTCGACCCTGGAGAAGAGCTTCGCCGCGAAGTTCGGCGAGGAACGGGACGGCTGGCGGCTCCATCGCGAGGCAGAGGTCCTCTTCGAGGGCCAGACGGCGTTCGTGCCCGACTTCGCCTTCCGGCACGAGGACGGCACGACGGTACTCTTCGAGATCGTGGGCTACTGGACGCCCGAGTACCTGGCGAAGAAGCGCGAGACCCTGCGCCTCTTCCGCGACCACCGCATCCTCTTGGCCGTGGCCGAGCGATGTCTGCGGCCCGGAGCCTCTGTCCCGGAGGACGTGATCGTGTACAAGGCAGCCATCCGGCTCGCACCCGTCCTGGCCGCCCTCGAACGGATACGGTCGGCGTGCGGCGCAGCTCCGCCCCCCGGACGCCGTTCCCGTTGACCGACGACCCAGGGATCGATCGGGCGCACGTTCGCGGCCCAGGGAGCCACAGGGGCGGCCCCGTGGCCGACGGGGAGGCGGTCTGGAACGCGCTGCCGAGCCGGTTTTCCGCCCGTCTGCCCGGCCCCTCGCCAAGCTGCCGCTGTTGGGGAGTGTTCTTCTTCGGCGGTAGTGTCGAGGGTGTGTGCGAGGGTGTCGAGTGGGCCGCTCCCGGGGGCGGGACCGCAGGGTCGCGGGGGGCAAGGCGTTACGCAGCGGGCTTCGTGGGGCCCGTGGCAGATCCCTTGGGTTTGGGCGGATGTGTGTCTTCTGTTCCTCCTGGGCAGCTCGGCTGTGGTCCCTCTCTGGCCGAAGAGGCACCGCCCCAGGCAAGAGGGCCGAGGGCGGTGCGGCGAGAGGAGGGCTCAGTGGGGTTCAGCTCGCGGGCGGCGTCTCCTGCGGGGTGGTCTCCTGCGGCTGCGCGGGCTGTCGGCGGCGGCGCTTGGGCAGCGCGTCCTGAGGGAAGGCGAGGGTCTGGACGTGGCCCTGGGCCTGCGCCCACTCGAGGAGCATGCGCAGGACGCGGACGATCTGGTCGATGGTCGGCTTCGCCCGCTCACGCCCGTTGGGCTTCTTGAGCAGGGCGTCGCTCTTCAGGAACCGGCCGACGTCGGCGGGGCGGAGCGCCTTGAGGGCCTTGGCCTCGCCGAAGAAGCCGGCGATGACCTCGAGCGCCCTTCCGTAGGTCTTGACCGTGTGCTCGTTCTTGCCCGCCGCCCGCAGGCGCTCCAGGTACTGCGGCGCGGCGTCCTTCAGGGTCAACTGGCTGGGCATGGCGAACTCCTTTCGATTCGTTGTGCCCTGGCCTTGGGTGTGGCGGGCCGCCCCGTCGGCGGCCGCTGAACCACGCCTGTCGTGAACATAGGGGCATGGGGGCGACGAGAAGTCAAGGCGAATGTGACCGGGTGACAGGGATTCCTCATGGCGCTTGAGCGAGCATGGCAGCGGGAGAGAGGAAGAACACGTCCTGCTGGGTGAAGTCGGGAAGGTCGCGGGCGTCGAAGGTCGAGAGGGTGAACGGGTCGAGGTCGAGCATCCGATGCGGCTGGCGCTCGAGGACGGACCGGAGCATCCAGGCTTCGCTGGAGTAGAAGACGGCCCGCAGCTTGGGCGCGTAGGCGGCGTCGAGAGGCATGTCGCCCTTGAGGAGCCGCAGCCTCCCCGGCTCGTCCCGACGGACCCAGGCGGCCGAGGTCGAGCCCGCGCAGAGCGCGAGCATGGACTTGATGTCCTCGTCGTTCTCCGCCCGGTCCACCATGCGGAAGAGGACCTCGGAGTCCACCTCCGCGGCGCGGGGCAGGCGGAGCTTGCGGAAGAGTTCGTCGGCGTTGAGGATGGTCCCGTTGTGCGTGCCCATGCAGAGCGAGGTCAGTACGGGATGATTGTTCGAGTTCCGCTTCTCACTGCCCTGGGTCCTGAAGCGCGTGTGCCCGAGGATCACGGTCACCGCGTTGTCGGGCCGAAGCGTGTGCCAGTAGTTCTCGGCCTGGATCAGGCCGTTCGCAGCGACCGGGCGCTTGAATACGGCGACGGACCCGTCTTTGCGAAGGACGGCGACGCCCGTGGCATGGTGCCCTCGCTTCTGGTTCAGCAGGAGCAGGCCGGTGAACAGCATCCGGATGGTGACCAGCTCGTCGCGTTTCCGGCGCTTGCGCCCGAGGATGACGCCCGTGAGTCCGCACATGCTACTTCTTCTCCTCTCTGGCGGCGAAGCCATGGAAGAGTCCGCGCGCGAATTCCGGACGGTGAGTCCTGACCCAGCGCGCTGCTTCCTCGAAGCCGAACTCCTCCGCAAGCTGGGCGACGACGGGCCGGTCGAGCATGTTCGTCAAGCCGGAGCGCCGGACGGCCTCGAGACCGTCGAGCACGGCTTTCGGCACCTTCACCTTCGCCATCTCAATCCTCCTTCTTCTGGTCGAGTCCCAGGTGACCGTCCAGCTCCGCGAGTTCGTCTGGCGTGAGACGCAGCTTGGGGCGCAGGAACTTCCACGCGCCGGGCAAGTCGCCGGCGTTGAGCAGCCGCGCCGTCTCGCGGACCATGTGCTCCACCTGGTCGAGGTCGGCCCCAGAGAGCCGTTGGAGCTTGGCCAGGCCGAGGCGGTCCAGCTCGCGGACGAACGACTCGCACCGGTCGTCGAGTTTCTCGCCGGCCACGGCCAGATCGATGCCCTCGACCTCCTTGACCCGTTCCTGGACGACGGCGACGTAGTGGAGCACGTCCTTGACGTCGCTGAACATCGAGGCGCCCTTCATGGCTCGGACGAGGTCGAGGGGCGTCTCGCCCTCGAAGGCCTCGCCGTCTCGCATCAGCAGCTTCAGCATCCTATGGACCTCCTTGCGGTTCACTCGCCCTTGATGACCTCGACGCGGGGCCGGCCGAACGGGGCGGTGCCCGTGTCCCTGCCGGCCTCGAACAGCATGATCAGGCGGCGCGCTTCCTCCGCGCTGGCGGCATACACGCGCCAAGCCTTCCGAAGCTCCCAGTAGGCCTGCGGGTTGGCCGCCACGTGGTTCGTGAGATGTCGGGGCCGCCGCTCGCGGCCCCAGACGCCCAGGCAGATGCTCTTCATTCCTGGCTGTCTCCTTCGCTCGTCGGTTGGGGGTGTTCTTCTCCGGGCCTCTCGGGCGCGGGCGCCTGCGGCGCCGGCGTGGTAGCTTCAGGGGCTGTCGCGAGGGGCGGCGGGGTCGGCCGGCCGTTCTTCCAGGCCGCGCTGCCGGCAAGGTTGGCCATCAGGTGTTTCCTGCACGTCTTGAACTCGTCGCCGATCAGCCCGATGTGCAAGGCGAAGACACGGAAGTCGTACTTGTCGCTGTGGCCGTTGGCCTTCCGCTGCCGGCTCGAGGCCGCGCGCGCGTTGAGGGCCTTGGCGGCCAGGGCCAGGCAGAACTGGACGTAGGCCTTCACCTTGCCGGCGTGGAGCGTCCCGTCAAAGGCGCGGTTATGCGAAGCTTCGCATAACCGCGCTTATGCGCAGTTGCGAATTA
>DAOOIT010000105.1 GCA_035384565.1 Planctomycetota bacterium
CGGGTAGCGAACCCGCGGGAGGTTGGGGTCGGGAGGTTGGGGTTGGACGCGGGAGGGCTGTGCCGAGCGGCTGGCGGGCGGAGCCTGCCCATGCTGTATCAACCCTGTGAGGGGGAAAGTGATACAGCATGGGTAGATGGGCGAGAATGGGCGATTCTCGCGGTTCCGGCCATACTCGTTCATCTGCGCGATGAGCAAGTATGTGAGCCGGTATGGCGGCGGCGTGTCTGGTTTCCAAGACCGTGGCGGCGGGTGGGGGCGCGGGCGCGCCGACTGGAGGCCAGGCGGCGCGCCTGCCGCGCTCTTGACAGGGCGGTGCCCTCGGCCTACACTCACGCGATGCCGGCGTGCGACTGGCCTGGGGACGGTGTTTGAGAGGAGAAGGAACGATGGCGCACGGGACTGCGGCCTTCCTGGCGGCGGTGTTTGGGGTCGCGACGGCTGTCGGCGCTCCGACGCCGGACCCGCCCCACCCCGTGCTGAAGTGGGTGAAGCACCATCCGAGAGAGGGTGCGGCAAAGCCTTCGCCCAGATTGGGTTACGAAGGCTCCTATGGCTACGACTGGCTCACGAAGCTCCTCATTCGCCACGCGGGCCACAACCAGGGCGGCGGCGGCGAGCAGAACGCCGAGGTCTGGACCTATGATCTCGATGCCGACGCGTGGACGCTGAAGGAGCCCAACGACGCGCCCCCAGGCACCTGCTGCGACCAGCAGAACGTCTTCCACGACGCACTCCGCAAGTTCATCCGGTTCCCGGCGTTCAGCGGCAGCCACGGCTGGCAGTCGCCACGCGAGATCAACCTCAAGAACAGCTCCGTCTGGACCTATGACCTCGACACCAACACCTGGCGCTACCTGAGGCCGTGCCCCGAGGTGTGGCCCGCCCCCCTGCGCGGCGCCGCCTACGACCCACACCACCAGGTCGTCGTGCTCCACGGCGGCGAAGGGTCGAACCACGGCACCGTCGTATATGACCTGTACACAAACACTTGGACCGAGATGAAGCCGAAGCCGCCCGCCCCGGCGCCCAACCTCTCCCAGCCAGGCTTCACCTACGACGCCGCGAACCGCCTCTTCGTGCTCTTCGGCTCGCAGTTCCAGGAGGACGAGCGCACCTGGGTCTACGACCTGCGCGCCAACTCCTGGCGCACCCTCGACGTCCAAACCCACCCGCCAGGGAAGCGCACCAGCCCCGTCCTCGCCGCCGACACCCGCAACGGCATCGTGCTCTGCTCCGTCCAGCGCGATGGCGAGAAAGACAAGACCCTCGAGACCTGGGTGCTCGACGTGGCGAAGAGCACGTGGAAGCGCCTGGACCTCGACCCGCAGCCCGACCCTTCCGGCAGCCGTAACAGGATGCTTATGTACTTGCCGGACAAGAACTTATTCGTTCTCGAGAACCGAACGGACAAGGAGCAGCAACTCTGGACCTTCCGCTACGCCGAGGCCCCGCCCCCACCCCCGCGCGTGCCTAATCTGAAGGTCGTGACCAAGCCAGACGCGGTTGTGCTCACCTGGGAGGCACCCGCCGGGGCTGATAGGCCCCGCTACACAGTGCTGCGCGGCGCGGGGAGCGTGCCGTGGGAGGTGGAGGTCAAGCCCATCGCCGAAGGCCTTGATGCAACGACGTTTACGGACGACAAGCCACCCAGGAAAGCCATCGCCTTCTACCAGGTGAAGGCCGCGGGCGGCTCCTTCATCGTGCGAGCGCAACCGGCGGTGGTGAGTGATGTGGTGGTCTCGGTGCTTGGGCCGAAGCAGATCGAGGTGGCCTGGCCAAAGGCAGAAGCCGAGGATGTGGCAGGCTATCTCGTTGAGAGGGCAGAAGTTGCGGCGTATTCGACCGACGAGGTCCTGCGCGTGAAGCAGCGCTATTGCCACACCTCGGAGAACGCGGTGGGGCGGATCAAGCGGATCGGCCAGTTCCAGCGCCTCACGTCGCAACCGATTGCAGAGAATAGCCTTGTGGATGGGACGGTTGACCTGGCGACGGGCCAGAGGGAGCCTGCGGAACCGGGCCTGGGCGGGTCCGCGCTGAAGCCAGACCAGCTCGACCCCAACGGAAAGCCTTACAGATTTGCCACTTACGCCTACCGCGTGATCGCCGTCAACCGCCTGGGCGTCGCGGGCGGCCCCTCGGCCCTGGTGTTCACCTATCCGTCAGCCGTCCAGCACGTCTTCGCCAAGGAGGAAGGAGCAGGCGCCACGCGCCTCAAGTGGGTCGCCAACAGGGAGAAGGCCGTCAAGGGCTACCTCGTCTATCGGCACGACGGGCGGTGGGACAAGGACCCGATCTCGCTGCTAACGCCGGAGCCGCTTGCTGCCACTGAGTTTCTGGACGAAACCGCCGGCGGGGCGACCCGCCGCTACGAGGTGGTCGCGGTGGACGCTCTTGGCCAGGAGGGCGAGCCGTCGCAGCCCGTGTGGTCGCGGCGCGAGTGGCGGGCCTTCTACAAGCCCTACACCGGCGAATGGCACCAGTGACGGGCCGCGCGGCGGGGGGCTTGCTTTCCCGTGTTTGCATCAGTACACTGCCGGGAACTTGTGGAATCTCCAGTCCCCATGTGAGCGGGCCGAAAGGAGGTGAAGGCGAGCCAGGCCAACGAGCTGCTAACGGGTGCCGGGAAACGGGCGCCCGAGGAGTGGGCGCAATCCCGTGGGTCAGCTTCGTCTGCGGAGTTGCCCGCGCGCTTGCAGCGTGTGAACGGACAGTGAAAACCGGCGTGACGTGTGGTGAGTGAGTCGCAACTGCCCTCGGCTCCGCGAGGGCGCAATGCAGGAGAAAGACACGTGAGACCGCGGATTCTGGCTCTGATTGCCGTGTGCGTCGCTGTGGCGTTCGTGGCCAGCGTGGCGATGGCCGCTGAAGGCGAAAAGCCGAAGAAGCAGCCCGGCTGCGTCGGCACGGTCGCCGTAACCAAGGATGGCGATGCGATCAAGAGCATCACGATCACCGGCGGCAAGAAGGATGCCCCTGTGGTCTACTGCGTCGTCCTCGACGAGAACGGCAAGAAGGTCGCCGCCTTCGATGGCAAGAAGGTGAAGGCCATCGGCACCATCGCGGAGAAGGACGGCAACAAGTGGATCACCGTGACGGAGTGCACGGAGATCGTCCCCAAGCCGAAGAACAACTGATCTCGGCTCGGCCGATGCAGTCGAGTGGCCGCGTTCCGCGCGAGCGGGGCGCGGCCGCTTCATTTATGGGCGAGCGGCTGTAGCGGCGGAGTCTCAAGGCGAGCGAAGGCGCTGAACCTGCTGTGTCTCGACCAGGCTCAGGAAGCCACGCAGGCGCCCCAGCGCGGCGAGGTTGGTCGCCACGTAGGCGCCCATGACGGCCATCAGCACGAGGGCCACGATCAGCCCGAAGCCACGCTGGCGTCTGCGTCGTCGTGCCCGATGAAGCAGCATGCGCTCACCTCGCTCCCGCCGCGGTCGGCACAGCCCGGAACGTGAAGAGCGGGCGCAGCCGGGCGCGCTCTCGGCCCGTAAGCTCGACCTCCCAGCGCCACGAGGCCACGGCCTTTCCCGCGTCTCGCTCCATGCGAGATGCGTTGACCCTGGCCAGGAACGGCCTGGGCGCGGGGTCCTCGGGGCCTCGCCGCGTGACCGCCGCGCCGGCGAGCCGGTAGACCACCTCGCCCTCCGCCTGGGGAATGTGCAGGGCGCCGTCGGCCACGCGAAGCGGCGCGATGGCCCGGCGCACGTCCTCGCGCCACCGCTCGCCGGCCTTCACCGCACGCGTAATGTCGTCCACATTGCGCAGAAGGTCCAGCGAGTGGGCGACGCAGGCGTAGTAGGCGAGCCAGGCCACGGTGGTCATGACGCCCAGGACGGCGATGTAGGTCATCACCTCCATGAGCGTGAAGCCGCGTTCTCGGTTCGCTGCGTTCATGGCACGTCCGCCTCCCGCACCACACGGCCGCCCTGGCGCAGGCGGGCGGGGGTCCACTCGAGCCGCACGTGCTTGCCCCTGACCGTGAGGGTGAACGTGCCCTCGGGCAGGTTCCTGGCGGCATCGGCGCGCACGGGGTAGGCGTGAACCCCCTCGCCGAATGCCTGCCACTCGCCGGCCAGCAACGCCTCGAACTCGCCGTCCACGATCTCCATCGCCACGGCGCGGTAGTACTGCGCCTTCAGCATCGCCACGTCGGTTGATTGGCTGACGGCGAAGCCGGTGAAGACCACGGCCAGGAGGCCCATGGCCACGGTCAGCTCGATCAGGATGCTCGCTCGGCGACGCTGCCTCACCATATCATCCCCTCTCTCACGAGGAGCAGGAGGATGTGGAAGAACCCGATCGCCACGAGCGCGACGATGGCGCCGTTGCCGAGGACGAGCGCCGTGGTGACCGCCTGGGCCGCCGTCTGCTCCTGCTGGAACGCCTTGGCGTCGAGACTCTCGTGCCAGCCGGCGAGGGCATCGAGGAACCCAAGGTTCCCGTGCGCGGCATTGGCGAGCCGCCACTTCAGCTCGCCGGACCCGTCGAGCCACCCGAGGGCCTCGGCGAGCGGCGCCCCGCGCGCCATCGCCGCTGCCGCGGCCTGCGCGCGCCGCACGAGCACGCGGTTCGCGGTTGCCGCGGCGGCCAACTCGACGGCCCTCGCCTCGGGCACGCCGGCGTCGAGCAGCACGGCCAGCATGGCCGAGAAGTCGCGCTGGAGCCGCTTGCGCCGCCACGGCAGCCACACGGCCAGCCGGTCCCCGAGCCACCGCAGCCGCAGGAGCGTCGCCAGCTCCGGCCCGCCAACGTAGGACAGCGCCGAGAGGACGACGACCAGGCTCAGCGCCGCCGCCACGGCAAAGAGCGCCTGGGCGTACGGCGACACCAGCGCCCATTCCGCCAGGTGCATGTCCTCCAGCATCATCTGGAGCCTCGGCACGATGGCGAGAACGGCGAACAGGAACAGGCCCACGCCGGTGAGGAAGAAGCCCGACGCCAGCACAACCACGTAGTTCATCGCGCTCCGCATGCGAGGCGTGGCGCTGGTGAGCACTCTGCGACAGGCGGGCAGCACCTTGCGAATGTCGCCCGTCTCGCCGCCGACCCGGAGCATCTCGGCCACCTGGGGCGGCACGAGGCCGGGCACGGCGCGCAGGGCCGCGGGGAGCGCCTCGCCGCCGCTCAGCCGCCGGGCCACGCGCGCCAGGCGAGGCCCGAACACCATCCGCGCCCGATACCTGCCAACCCAGGCCCACGGACGGCTGAGCACGGGCAGGTGCGTGAACATCCAGTACGCGACGGGGTAGCAGCTCTTCAACTCCAGGCGCTCGGCCTCGGCGAGCGACACGAGCGCGCGCTCCACGCTCTTGCCCTGCGCCACGCACGTTTCCACGATGTCGAGCAGCAGCCGCCCCCGCTCCTGGCGCCGCAACGGCAGGCTCAGCGCCCAGTAGACCGCGTACGGCACGCCCAGGACGAAGAAGAGCCAGATGCTCCAGGCCACTAGCTCGGGGAGCGGCTCCCGCATGCCGGTGGCGGGACCGCCGAGGGATTGCATCGAGGCAAAGGTCAACATGACGTGCTCTGCCTAGGAGCCTGCGATCTGCTGCATCAGCGCCACCAGGGGCGCCGCGATGGACGACAGTTGGAAGAACAGCATGCTGCCGAGGACGAGGATGGACGACGGCAGCGCGGCGTAGAGCAGCATCTCGGTGCCGTGGTCGGCGCGCGTGTGGTAGAGCTGCGCCGCGCGCTCGAAGCCCGCCGCCATGTCCTCGCCGCCCTGGTCCACCATCCAGGTGAAGAGGGCGGGGAACACGCGGTCGCCTTCCGCCATCTCGGCGAAGCGCGCGCGGCCGCCGGCCAGCCGGTCGCGCAGGCGGCCGAAGGCCGGGCCGGCGCGGGTGTGCTTCTCGAGCTGTTCCATGAGCTGGAGCGCATCGTCGAGGCGGCACCCGCCGTGAAGCATCAGCGCCAGGGCCGAGGCGGCCTGAGCCAGGCTCGCCTCGCGGAACGGCGACACGCTCCACCGCAGCCAGCGGCGAACGGCTGGAAGCGATAAGGCAATGGCCACGGCCAGCAGCACCGCAGTGAGCGCCGCCGGCGCGCCCAGGACCCTCACGCCCCAGGCCCCCGGCGTGCGGTAGATCAGGCCAAGGGAAATGGAGTGGAAATCAGCGGCGAACTCGCGCAGCAGCGGCCCGAGATAGAGCGCGAGGAACAGCGACACGCCGAGCGTGGCCAGCAGCACGACGATGGGGTAGAACAGGAGCCCCTTGAGCCGCGTCCACACCGAGCCGACGCGGCGGTAGTGGTCGGCCAGCATCTGGAGGATGGCGGGCAGGTTGTTGCCGGCGGCGCCGACGCGGACCATGTGAACGTAGAGGTCGGGCAGGCGCTTGCCGTCGAGCGCCTGGGCGAGCGGCACGCCGCGGGCCAGGTCGGCGGCGACGGCCTGGAGGTCGGCCGTCAGGGCGCCGCGGCCCAGCCCGAGGCAAAGCTGTTCCACGGCTCCCTCCAGCGGAATGCCGTCCCGCAGCATCTGCGCCAACTGCTCGTTGAAGAACGCGAATTCATCGTGCTTCATGTGCCCAGAACCCTCGTGCACTCGGCCTCGTTGGTCACTCCGCTCTCGACGAGCCGGCGCGCGGCCTCGGCGAACGGCGTGGGAGCGGCCACGGCGTCGGCGCCCTGCGCGCGCAGCCGGGCACGCAGCGCGTCGTCCAGCCGCAGCCATTCGACGATCGGCACGCGCCCGTGGTAGCCCGTGTGCAGGCAGCGCGCGCATCCCGCGCCCCGGCACTCGCGGCAGACGGCGCGGAGGAGCCGCTGGTTGATCACCATCTCGGCCGCCGCAATGGCCGCGTAGCGGTCGTCGCACATGTCGAACAGGCGGTCGAACACGCCCCGGCACGAGCCGGCGTGCAGCGTGGCGATCACCAGGTGGCCGGTGAAGGCGGCGCGGACCGCGATGTTGGCCGTCTCTTCGTCGCGAATCTCGCCGATCACGAGCACCTGCGGGTCCTGCCGCAGCAGGTGGCGCGCCGCCTTGGCGAAGGTGAGGCCGAGTGCGGCGTTGACCTCGGTTTGCATGACCCCCGGGATCACCTGCTCCACGGGGTCCTCGACGGTGATGATGTGCCGCCCGCTCCGGGCGGCCAGGTGCTGGAGGCAGGCGTAGATGGTCGTCGTCTTGCCGCTGCCCGCCGGGCCGGTGAGGAGCAGCAGGCCGGAGGTCTGCCGCAGGAACTCCGTCAGCCGCGCGCGGGCCTCGGCGGGGAAACCGAGCTGGTCGAGGGTGCGGACCTCGGCGCTGCCGAAGAGCCGCAGGACGATCTTCTCGCCCGTCACGGTGGGATACGTGGCCACGCGGATGTCGCTGCGGGCCCCTACGTCCGCTTTGTCTATCCGGCCATCCTGAGGGAGCGATTGCTGATAGGTCTTCAGGCGGGCGAGGTACTTGATGCGGCCGACCACTCGCTCGGCCAGGCCGTCGGCAAGATCGAGGGCGGGCGTCATCACGCCGTCGAGGCGGAAGGCCACGTGCGCGCGGGCACCGTTCATCTGAAGATGGATATCGCTGGCGCCGCTGGCCTCTGCCTGGCGGACCAGGCTCTCCAGCGCGGCCGGCGCCGAGTGTTCCGCCGGCTCCGAGCCCATCGCCTGAGCCCCTCCCTCCCCGCTATGGTATCGTATCCCCCCGCCCACGGCATGTCAATGGTCCCGTGGGAAACGCGCCCCGCCTTTCCCCTGCCCAGCTTGCCGCTGCGCCGAGGGCTCGCTATAATCGCAACGGACAGAGGACAGCCCATGGGTGCAACCGCACTGCTTTTCCGCGGGCAACGGCTCCTCCGCGCCGGCGAGGCCGCGCAGGCGCTCGACACGCTGGGCCGCGCCGCCGAGCGGGCGCCGGGGTCGCCTCACGCGGCCCTTCACCGCGCGCTCGCGCTCGGCGACGCCGGCCGCCTCGACGAGGCCCTCGAGGCCCTCGCGCGGGCGGCGGAGACTTGGCCGGGGAACCCCGCCTTCCCGCTCTTCCGCGGCGCGCTGCTGGCCGAGGCCGACCGGGCGGAGGAGGCCCTGGCCGCGCTGCGGGCCGCGCTCGCGCTCTCGCCCGGCAATCTGCTCGCCGAGGCCTACCTCGCCCTGGTGGCCATGCGGCGCGGCGATGTCGAGGCCCCGCTCCGGCGCCTCGGCGCCGTGGGCCTCACCGACAATCCGCGCGCGCTCGCCGCCCTCCTCGCCGAGGTCGAGGCCGCGCTCTTCCGCCGGTTCGGCGCCGATACCGACGGCAAGCCGCCGGACGCGCGCGTCATGCCCGATGCCCCCGCCGGGTGGAGCGCCCGGCGCCTCCTCGCCCGCGGCCGGGCCTGCGTGGAGCGGGGCGACCCCGTCGCCGCCTGGCCCCTGCTCCAGCTCGCGGCGCGGAAAAACCCCTCGCTGCCCGACCTCTTCGCTTACCTGGGCTTCGCCGCCTACGACCTCGGCCGCTACGGCGAGGCCCTCGGCTATCTCGACCGCGCGGGCACCTGGTCGCAGCAGCCCGAGGCCATCCACCTCCACCGCGGCGCCTGCCTCTACAAGCTCGGGCAGTTCGCCGAGGCCCTCGACGCGCTGCGCCGCGCCGAGGGCGCCGACGAGCTGGGCGACTACGCCACCTGGGTGCGCCTGTTCCTCGCCCGCACGCTGGTGGCCCTGGGCCGCCCGCGCGAGGCCGTGCCGCCCCTGCGCCGCCTCGTCGAGATGGAGGGCGACGTGGCCCTCGCCCGCCTGCGTCAGGCCCGCGAGCTGCTCGGCCTGGCCCTGCCCGCCACCGCGCCGCAGGGCTACGACGTCCTCGAGGAAGGCAAGGCCGTCCTCGTCGTCAAGCCCCCCTGCGCCGAAACCATCCGCGAGCAGAGACTTGCGGGCGGCGCGTCCCCACGCCGCGAGGGTGGTCCGCGGGGCGGGGACGTCCCGCCCACAGTTCTGCCGCCGAGGGCCGGCCGGGCGCCGATGGAGCGCCTCGCGCTGCCCGATGGGGGCACGGCCCTGGTGCGCCAGTGCCGGCGCGGGGGCCTCTTCGGCCGGCTGCTGGGCGACAGGTATCTCGACGGCGGGCGGTTTCTCCGCGAGATCGCCGTGTCGGACGCCCTGCGCCGCCGAGGCATTCCCACCCCAGAGGTCATCGCCGGCATTCGCCGCGAGATCCTCCCCGGCGTCTACCGCGCCGAGATCATCGTGCGCGAAGTGCCCGAGTCTCTCGACCTGGCCGCCGCGCTGCGCCGCGATGCTCATTCCCCTGTTGGCTCGGGTCACGCATCACGCATCACGCATCAGTCTGCTCTCGCCGCTTCGGCGCGCCTGGTTCGCCAGATTCACGACGCCGGCCTGTGGCACCCCGACCTGAACGCGAAGAACATCCTCCTCGGCGCCGACGGCTCGGCGATGATCCTCGACCTGGACCGCGCCGAGCTGCTCGACGAGTTGCCATTGAGCGCCCGCTTCGCCAATCTCGCGCGGCTCTACCGCTCGCTCCACAAGCTCGGGCTCGCCCCCAAGCCGGTCAGCGACGCGGCCTGGGCGGCCTTCCTCGACGCCTACGCGGGCGACGACCCCGTGCTCCTCGCCCACACCGACGCGGCGATGGCCCGCTGCCGGCGCGACCTCGGACGGCACAGGCTCTGGTGGCGGGTGACAGGTTGAGTCGCCTCTTCCGCCGTCTTGCACGCTACGTCGCTATGTGGTATAGTAGGCAGCGGAGGCGGAGCCGGCATGATTGTGTCGTTCGGCGACCGGGCTACCGAGGACATCTACCACGGCCTGAGTTCGAAACGGACCCGGCGAATCCCGGCGGTTCTGTGGCGGACAGCGCGTCGGAAGCTGGACATGCTCGAGTACGCCCAGAGCCTGCGCGATCCGCTCGCGCTGCCAGGGAACCGTCTCGAGGCGCTCAAGGGCGGCCTGAGCGGCTTCCACAGCATCCGCATCAACGACCAGTGGCGCATTCTGTTCCGCTGGCACGAGGGCGCCGCCCACAAGGTGACCATTGTGGACTACCACACGGGATAGGAGGCAGGGCAGATGATCCCGAGACATCGCATCCCCACATCACCAGGGGAGATCCTCGATGAGGAGTTCCTGCGGCCGTTGGGGCTGACGCAGACGGCCTTCGCCCGACACCTCGGGGTGCCGGTGCGGCGCATCAATGAGATCGTGCGGGGCAAGCGCGCGGTGAGCCCCGAGACGGCGCAGCTCTTCGCCGCGGCGCTCGGCACGTCGCCCGAGTTCTGGATGAACGCGCAATCGAGCTACGATCTGGCGACCCACAGGATCGAGGTCGAGATCGAGCCACTGGTCAAGACGGGCTGACCGAGGGTCCTGAAATCGCCAATCGCAAGCCGCAAATCACAAGTCTGGCGGACGCGCGGCGGATCGCGATCTTCCGCCTGAGCGCGCTGGGCGACGTGATCAACACGCTGCCGGCCCTCTCGGCCCTGCGGCGCGCGCGGCCCGAGGCGCACCTCACCTGGATCGTCGAGGCCGCCTCGGCCGGCGTGCTCGAGGGCCACCCGCTGCTCGACGAGGTGCTGGTCTCGGGCCGCAAGCAGTGGGAGGGCGCATTCAAGCGCCGCCGCGGCTGGTGGCAGGCCTCGCGCGAGTTCTTCGGCTTCTGCCGCCTGCTGGGCAGGAAGCAACTCGACGCGGTGGTGGACTTCCAGGGCAACCTGCGCAGCGCCGTGGGCGTGTGGCTCACGCGCGCGCCGCTGCGCATCGGCCCCGCCCGCGGCAGCGGCCGCGAGCGCAGCCACTGGTTCTACAACGTGCGCCTGCCGCTGCCCGAGGGGCCGATGCACAGGGTCGAGCGGGGCCTCGCCCTCCTTCGCGCCCTCGGCATCGAGACGGCGGACGCCAGGCCCGTCATCCCCGTGAGCGATGCGGACAGGGCGAAGGTGGATGAGTTCCTGTCCGCCAGCGGCCTGGGGGCGGAACGGTTTGCTCTGATCCACGCGGGGACGAGCCCCTTCGGGCAGTACAAGCAATGGCCGCAGGACCGCTGGGTCGCGGTGGCGAAGCGTCTCGCCGCCGAGCTGGGGCTGCGTGTCATCTTCACCCGTGGGCCGAGCCAGTCGGAGAGCGAATCAGCGGAGAGTATGGCGCAAGCAGCCAACCGAACTGCGGGTGGGGGGTCCCAGGTTGTGGGCGGCGTGTCCCCACGCCGCGTGTCGCGGGAGGAGGACATCCCGCCCACAATGAAACAAGAAGGGGACGCCACGCCCACAGCGGCCGTGGCTCCGGTCTTCTCGCTGCGCGAGCTGGGCGAGCTGTGCCGCCGCTGCCGCGTGTTCCTGAGCGTGGACACCGGGCCGATGCACCTGGCCTCGGCCGTGGGCGCGCCGGTGGTGGCGCTCTTCGGGCCGAAGGACCCGCGGGTCTACGGCCCCTATTTCGGCCCGCGGGCCATCGTCGAGAAGCCGCTCGACTGCCGCCCGTGCCGCAAACGCTCGTGCGACAACCCCCGCTGCATGCTCGCCATTACGCCCGACGACGTGCTGGCGGCAGCGACCGCGTTGTTGAGGCAGACTTGGGGGGAAACTTCTTGAAAGCAAGTTTCTCCCCAAACCCCCTTTCAGGAACTTCTGAGCTGGACTGCGTCGCGTGCGGCGCAGCCCAACCCAGGAGTTCTCTTGAGGGTGGGGGAGGGAGCCTTTCTTGCAGGAAAGGCTCCCTCCCCCGTTCATCGAACGTGGAGACGCAACGATGGTTGGCAAGCATGTAACGGTAATCGGCGATGGCGGCTGGGGCACGGCCCTCGCCCTGCTGCTCCTGGGGAAAGGGCACGCGGTGCGATTGTGGGGCGCGTTCCCGGACTACATCGAGGAGATGCGCCGGCGGCGCGAGAATGTGAAGTTCCTCCGCGGCATTCCGCTGCCCGAGGCGCTGGAGCTGGCCAGCGATCTGCCCGGGGCCGTGGCGGGGGCCGAGTGGCTTGTGATGGCTGTGCCCACGCAGTTCATGCGCGGCGTGCTGCGGCGGCTCGCCAGGTGCTACCGGCGCGGCACGCCGATCGTCAGCGTGGCCAAGGGCATCGAGAACCGCACGCTGCTGCGCCCCACGCAGATCATCGCCGGCGTGCTCGGACCCGCGCCGGTGGCGGCCCTCTCGGGGCCGAGCCACGCCGAGGAGGTGGCGCGCGGCCTGCCGGCCACCGTGACCGTGGCCAGCCGCCGCGCAGCGCTGGCCCGCCGCGCGCAGGCGCTGTTCATGACCGACCGCTTCCGTGTCTACACGACCACCGACGTGGCGGGCGTGGAGCTGGGCGGGGCGGTGAAGAACGTGGTGGCCATCGCGGCCGGCATTTGCGACGGGCTGGGCCTGGGCGACAACGCGAAGTCGGCCCTGCTCACGCGCGGCCTGGCCGAGATGACGCGGCTGGGCGTGGCCCTGGGCGCGCGGCGCCACACCTTCGCGGGGCTGGCGGGCATCGGCGACCTGATCACCACGTGCGCCAGCCCGTTCGGGCGCAACCGCGCCGTGGGCGTGCAGATCGGCCAGGGCAAGAGCCTGAACGAGATTCTCGCCGGCATGGCCATGGTGGCCGAGGGCGTGCGCACCACGCTCTCGGTCCGCGCGCTCGCCCGCCGGCATGGCGTCGAGCTGCCGATCACCGAGCAGGTCTACCAGGTGCTCTTCCGCGGCAAGGACCCCAAGGCGGCGGTGCGCGACCTGATGCGCCGCGCCGCGAAGGACGAGGTGAGCTGATGGCCATCGAGATTCGCGCGCCCATCTTCATCCTGGGCTGCCCGCGCAGCGGCACGAGCGTCTTCTACGAGAAGCTGGCGCAGCACCCCGACATCGCGGTCATCTCGCGGGCCATGAAGAAGATGCCCAGCTCGCTGCTCGCCACGCGGCTGCTGCTGCTGGGGCGGCGGAACTTCCAGCCCACCGAGGCCGAGAACGTGTGGGGCCGGTTCTGCCGCGGCGACGACCACGCCCTCGGCCCCGACGACGCCACGCCGCGCGCCCGCCGCTACCTGCACGCCGTCGTGCGCACCCACCTGGCCCTCTTCGGCAAGCCGCGCTTCCTGGCCAAGTGCCCGCGGAACTCGGTGCGCGTGGGCTTCCTCAACGCCGTGTTCCCCGACGCGGTGTTCGTGCACATCGTGCGCGACGGCCGGGCGGTGGCCTACTCGATCTCGCGGTCGCGGGCCAAGGAGGCGGGGGCCTACTGGGGCACGCGCCCGCCCGGCTGGCGCGACCTGCTGGAGCTGCCCGTGCTCGAGGCCTCGGCCCTCCAGTGGAAGCTCATCACCGAGCACACGCTGCGGGCCGCCGAGGCCCTGCCGCCCGAGCGGTACATGGAGCTGCGCTACGAGGAGTTCACGGCGCGGCCCGCCGAGGCCCTCAACGCCGTGGCCGCCAAGTGCGGCCTCGCGTGGGACCAGGCGTTTCTGGCGACGCTCGTGGGCGACATCGAGAGCCGCAACTACAAGTGGCGCGAGAGCCTCGCCCCGGCCGAGGTCGCGCGGATGAACGAACTGATCGGCGGCCTGCTCGTGCGGCTGGGGTATGAACTGTAGGCGGGGCGGTCCGATCCAGAACAGCGAGTTGCCGCCTCTGCTGAAGCGGCAGCTCAACACGTCCCGGTTGTCAAGGCCACACGTGGTTCAGCGGCCTACGAGGTCTGCACGACTTCGCTCGGGAAGTTCTCGAGAACCAGCCGAGGAAGTGCGCCTGAGCCGAGCACTTTCCTGGCATCGAGGACCTCGATGCCCACCAACAGCTCGCCTTCGCCGATGTTGAGGGCGACCTCGTCGGACAAGCGCAGGGTGCGGCATTGGTGCGGCCCCTCGACCAGCCGGATATACAGGGCGTCACATTCCCGGTCGTAGCGGATGGTCATCGCGCGCCCCTCTAGAAGTAGAAGACGTACACAGTGATGACGACAGTCTCGTCAGCTTCCTCGGCAATCACAGGGGCTACCTGCTTAACGGCATAGTGCTTCCCCTGCCAGAGCGCATCATACTCGAAGTTCTAATGGCATATCAACCGCCCATGCTTGGCCGGGGTGTGGGCCGGAATTGTAGGTGGCTGCGGGAGCTCCGAAGGAGCGAAATGGG
>DAOOIT010000106.1 GCA_035384565.1 Planctomycetota bacterium
AGGGCTGCCGCGGGGCGGTCTTGTTCCCAGGGCGTTGCCCTGGGCTATCCTATTTTGCTCCTTCGGAGCTCCCGCAGCCACCTACAATTCCGGCCCACACCCGTCCACGCCCCAATCGTCCGGTGAGAGCGGAGGGCGTGAGGCCGCGCGGGCCTGGCGGTTCCGCGGGAGGGCTATGCGGGGCGGCGGGCGGGCGCCGCCCGCCCATGCTGTATCAACCCCGTGAGGGGGAGAGTGATACAGCATGGGTAGATGGGCGAGAATGGGCGATTCTCGCGGTTCCGGCCATACTCGCTCATCTGCGCGATGAGCAAGCATGTGAGCGGGAATGGCCGGAGAGCGTAAGGCATTGCGGCATAGAGGGTTATAGGGCGGCCCCCGCCGGCGCCGCCGCACCGCTCCCATGCTCTCCAATGGCGGCTACGTCAGGATCGCCAAGCCCTGATGAGCCTTACTTCCTGGCCTTTTTCACCTTCATGGTGGCGAGTTGGCCGAAGCGGTTGCCGATGGCCAGGGCGGGGTCGAGGGGGGCCTCGATGCCCTTGGTCTTGGGCGTGACCTTGACGGGCTTGCGCGCGGCCAGGGTGCGGCCCTGGAACTGCGGCAGCCACGCGGCCTCCTTGGCGAGCATCTCGCGCACCATCTCGCGAATCTCGTAGAGCGTGCAGACCGCCGAGGCGAGCGGGTCGAGGGCGACCGCGGCGAAGGCCAGCTCGGGGTCGCCCGTGAGCGCGGCCTGGCAGGCGAGGCCCTGGACGGTGACGTTGGTCTGGTTGAGGGCCGCGCACTGGGGCGGGAGCGCGCCCACGCGGGTGGGGTAGATGCCCATCTTGTCCACGAAGCAGGGCACCTCCACGCAGCAGCCCTGGGTGAGGTTGGCGATGAGGCCGTCGTTGCGCACGTTGCCGTTGAGGCGGAACGGCTCGCCCGTGGTGTGGGCCTTGAGGATGTGGGTGCAGTACTCGGCGCTGGGCGGGGCGAGCTGGGTGGACTCGAACTCGAGGGGGTCCACCTTGGCGAACTTCTTGGCGAGGATCTTGCCGAACTTGTAGTAGGCGCCGCTCTCGCCGCCGAAGGCCGGCTCGTCGCAGTAGGTGTCGAGGGCCTTCTGGTTCTTGCGGAAGTAGGGGAGGTATTCGCTCAGGTGGCCGGTGCTCTCGGTCATGAAGTAGCCGAAGTGGCGCATGGTCTCGATGCGCACCTTCTCGATCTTGTAGACCTCGGGGCGCTCGCACAGGGCGCGGAACTTGGGGTAGAGGTCCACGCCGTCCTTCTCGAGCCGCAGGAACCAGGCCATGTGGTTGATGCCGGCGGCGAAGTAGGAGAGGGACTCCTTTCTCTCGCCGAGGATGTGGGCGATGAGGTCAATGGTGGTCTGCACGCCGTGGCAGAGGCCGACGAACGGCACCTTGGCCTCCTGGCCCAGGGCGTAGCACACGGCGGCCATGGGGTTCACGTAGTTGAGGAGCAGCGCGTGGGGGCAGAGGCTCTCCATCATCTTCGCATAGCGGACGACGACGGGGATGGTGCGGAGCGCGCGGAAGACGCCGCCCGGGCCCAGCGTGTCGCCGATGCACTGGTCCACGCCGTACTTGAGCGGGATGAGGTAATCGTGCTCGTAGGCCACGGCGCCGCCGGTGTCGAACATGTTCACCACGTAGTCCGCGCCGTCCAGCGCCTCGCGGACGTCGAGCGTGGCGGTGATCTTGGTGGGCAGGTGGTTGTCCTTCACCACGCGGTCGGCGAACGCCTGGATGCGGTCGAGCTTCGGCTTGCCGCGGTTCATCAGGCAGATCTCCGAGTCCACCAACTCGGGCGTCGCCATGATGTCCATCATGATCGTCTTGGCGAACACGATGCTGCCGGCGCCGATGAACGAGATCTTGGCCATGGCCTCGTCCTCCTGTGGGTGGTGAGCGGACCGCGCGCCTCGCTGTCCCAGAGGATACCCGGCGCGAGGCGGGCGTGTCAAGCGGCGAGGCCCGCGCGTGCCTCCGCTGCGGCGCCGCCGGGGCCGCTCAGGCGGAGAGGGCCTCGAGCAGTTCGTGGGCGATGAGGAGGTGCCCCGTGCGGTTGGGGTGAACGGGCTCGCCGCAGAAGGCCGTGAACGGGCGGTGCTGGAGCTGACGGACGAACATGTCCTGGAGCCGCACGAGCCGGGCATCGAAGGCCGTGGCCAGGTCGCGCACGACCGCCAGGTAGCCGGGCAACAGGGCCAGCACGCGGCGCTGGTAGTCGTCCGCGTCGCGCTCCAGGATCATGTAGAAGGGCTCGAGCAGCACGAGCCGCGGGGCGAGCCGGCTGGCGACGCGGGTGAGGATGCGCGTGTAGCTCTCGCGGTA
This sequence comes from Planctomycetota bacterium, assembly GCA_035384565.1. Lineage (NCBI taxonomy): Bacteria > Pseudomonadati > Planctomycetota > Planctomycetota bacterium. Next base: position 2,343 of record DAOOIT010000106.1, read on the forward strand.
GACCTCGGGCGGGACGTAGCGCACGCCGTCGAGGGTGCGGTGCAGGTCGTTGATGCCGATCATCACCGAGAGCCAGTCGGGGCGCTCGGCCAACACGTCGGCCTCCCAGCGGGCCTCGAGGTCCAACACCGTGTCGCCGCTGATGCCGCGGTTGACGAAGCGAATCCTGCGCTCGGGGTGCCGCGCCGTCACCAGGTCGGTGAAGTAGGCCACGTAGCCGTTGCCCAGGGGGCCGACGGCCGGGTCGCGCCGGCCGCAGTCGGTGATGCTGTCGCCGATGAGGACGAACGTCTCGCCGCTCTGGACGCTGAAACCGCTCATTCGGGCGTCTCCCTCGGGTGATGGGGGCTGGGGTCGCACACGTCGGACGGGTCCGACACGTCCGACGGGGCCCAGTGGGGCTTGTGGGCCCGGTCACAGCCGGCGAATGATCCGCAGGATTTCCTCGATGTCGTTGGCCACGGGGATCGGCTTGTTGGCGTGGCGGGCCTGGGCGACGCCGAACTGGCCGAACTCTTCGCGCAGGCGCGCCTCGTCGTACGAGTGATAGCCCACGGTGGCGTGGGGGTCTTTGAGCAGGTGGCCGGTGAGGATGCACACGACGCGCTCGCCGCGGCCGATGACGCCTTGCTCGCGCAGCCGCCTGGCGCCGGCGACCGAGGCGGCCGAGGCCGGCTCGCAGCCGAAGCCGTGCGCGCCCACCAGGGCCTTCGCGTCGAGGATCGCCTCGTCGGGCACCGCACGCACCACGCCGTTCGTCGCCTCCAGCGTGCGGAGCGCCTTGTCGAGGTTCACGGGGCGGTTGATTTCGATGGCCGAGGCGAGGGTGCGGGCGCGGCGCTGCTCGGTGTCCATCTGGGCGTAGAAGGCGGCGATCGCCGCATCGTCCACGTTCCCGCCGTTCCAGCGCAGGCCGGCGCGGTTCACCAGGCGGTCGAGGGTGTCGGCGCCCGCCGAGTTGATGATGGCCACGCGCGGGATGCGGGGGAGGAGGCCCAGAGCGTGCAGCTCGGCGAAGGCCTTGCCGAACGACGACGAATTGCCGAGATTGCCGCCGGGCACCACGATCCAATCGGGCGGCTCCCAGCCGAGGCCCTCGAGCACGCGGTACATGATGGCCTTCTGCCCCTCGAGGCGGAAGGGGTTGAGCGAGTTCATCAGGTAGAGGCCGGTCTGGAGGCACACCTCCTGCACCTGGCGCATCGCGTCGTCGAAGTCGCCGGCGATCTGGAGCGTCGTCGCGCCGTAGTCGAGCGCCTGCGAGAGCTTGCCGTAGGCGATCTTGCCCGAGCCCACGAACACCACGGCCTTGAGCAGGCCCGACACGCCGGCGAACAGGGCGAGCGAGGCCGAGGTGTTGCCCGTCGAGGCGCAGGCCGCGTACTTCGCACCCATCATGTTCGCGTGGGTGAAGGCGCCGGTCATCCCGTTGTCCTTGAACGAGCCCGACGGGTTGAGGCCCTCGTACTGGAGGAAGAGGCGGCCCGGCTCGAGGCCGACGTAGGCGGCCACCCCGTCGGTGCGCCGGAGCTGCGTCTGCCCCTCGCCGATGGTGAGCACCTTGTCGGGCTCGGCGAAGGGGATCAGTTCGCGGAAGCGCCACACGCCGCTGGAGTCGAGCGGGTTGCGCGAGGAGGTCCGCCGCTCGTCGAAGAGCGCGAGGCGCTCGGGCACGGGCAGGCGTTCCCAGTCGTAGGCCACGTCGAGCAGCGCCCCGCACCGCGCGCAGCGTTGATGCACCGACTTCAGGTCATACGTGGCCCCGCATGCGGGGCGGATGCACTGCTGATGGGCGACGGCCTCGGGGCAAGGGGGCCGAGCGTCGGCCAGGGAACGCAATCGGATCATTGGCCGGTCGCCTGCTTGGACTTGAGCTTGGCCTGGGCCTCCTGGACCTGCTTGACGATGTCGGCGGGAGGCTCGGCCACCGCCTCGGCCCGGCCGTCGGCGTACAGCACAAGATACTTGCCGGGCTTGGGAATCCTGGGGTCGGCGATGAAGGCCGTCACGTCAATCAGCATCCAGGTGCCGCCGGGCACCACGTCCAGCGTCTTGCCGTTGAGCGCCGTGTTCCACGCATAGGTCAGGCCCTTCTCGCGCAACGCGTCGGGCGCAAACGGCGACACGAAGAGCTGCGGCGGCGCGCCCGGGATGAGCCGCACGATGGACTTGGGGTCCTTCAGCGGGTCGCCCTGCGGGTAGAAGGCGGCGTTCGGCAGCGCGCCCGCGATGCACTGCGTCTGGAGCAGCAGATAGATCTGCCGCAGATTGTTCAGGCCGCTCACTTCATTGGCCCTGTGGATGGCGTAGCGGAAGTTCGACTGGCTGTTCAGCCCGGACATGATGGACGTGACGGTGAGAATCTCGACCAGAGTGACGCCCACGGCCCTGCGGCGGGAACGCGGTTTGAGCATGGCCGACCTCCATTCTGCGGTGCCGCGCCCCGCCCGCTCGCGCCCCGCGGCCCCATGATCGCGCAACCACGCCAACGAGTCAAGCACCGCTCGCTGCCGCAGGCTTTGACACCGCGGGCGCGTGTTCATATAATACTGGCTGCGTAGGGCGTATTGTGCGGATTCCGGGGCGAGGAGGCGCGGGACCCCATGGTCGAGCGCACCGAGCTGGAGCATCTGGCGGCGGATCTGGGCCTGCCGCTGGCCTGCGTGGAAGGCGCGGCGCCGCTGCTGGCCGAGGGCGCCACCGTGCCTTTCCTCCTGCGTTACCGCAAGGAGCGCATCGCCGGCCTGCGCGAGGACGAGGCCTACGCCCTCGCCGCCGCCCTGCGCCAGCGCCGCGCCATCGAGCAACGCAAGGCCAAGACCCTCCAGGAGCTGGAAACCCACGGCCCGCTTCCGCAGACGGCCCGCGACGAGATTGCGGCCTGCGCCGGCCTCGCGGAGCTGGAGGACCTGCGCCAGCGGCACCGCGGCAAGCGCCGCAGCCGCGGCTTCCTCGCGCGCGAGCGCGGCCTCGAGCCTCTCGCCCAGGCCATCCTGGCCCAGACCCCCGGCGCCCCGCCCCTCGAGGAACTGGCCGCGCCCTACGTGAACCCCGACAAGGGCGTGCCCGACCCCGCGGCGGCCCTCGAGGGCGCACGCCACATCATCGTCGAGGCCGTGGCCGCCGAGCCCGCCGTGCGCCGCGCCCTGCGCCAGCTCTTCCTCGACACCGGCGTAGTGCGCGCCCGCGTGGCCGACGGCCGCGCCGGCAAGCCGAGCAAGTACGAAACCTACTACGACTTCGCCGAGCCCGTGACCCAGATCCCTCCCCACCGCGTGCAGGCCATCCGGCGCGGCGAGAAGGAGGGCTGGTTGCGCGTGAGCATCGAGGCCGACCGCGAGCGCGCGCTCCACCTGCTCCGCGAGGGCCGCATCACGGCCCCCGCCACGCCTGCCGCCACCGTGGTCGAGACCGCTCTGGCCGACGCCTACGACCGCCTGCTCGCCCCCACCCTGGCGGCCGAGCTGCGCGCGGAGCTCAAGCGCCGGGCCGACGCCGAGGCCGTGCACGTCTTCGCCGCCAACCTGCGCGGCCTGCTCCTCCAGCCCCCCGCCGGGCCGCTGCGCACCCTGGGCATCAACCCCGGCCCGCAGGGCGCCTGGGCATTCGCCATCGTGGACGAGCACGGCAAGCTCCTCCACCACGGCCTCCTCGCGCCGCGGGCGCCTCGCGCCAACGCCGGCCCCCCCGCGCCGCCCCCGGCCGACACGACCGCCGCCCTCCCGGCGCAGGCCGCCTCCGAGGCGGCCTCAGCTCCCGCGGCGCCCGGCGCCGGCCCCTCCACGCCGCCTCCAGAGGACCCCAACGCCGGCCCCGCCGCCAGCGCCGGCGTCCCCGCGCCTGCTGCCAACGTGGGCGCCCCGGCGCCTCCGGCGCCCGCTGCGGAGGCCAGCGCCCCGGCGCCCCCCGCGCCGGGGGCCACGGCGAGCGCGCCCGAGCTGCCGCCCGCGCCCGCCGCCAGCGCCGAAGAGAGCCCCGCCGGCCTGCGAGCGCTCCTCGAGCTCCACGCCGTGGCGGCCATCGCCATCGGCAACAGCGCCGCCGCCCGCGAGGCCGACCAGTTCGTGCGCGACGCCCTCAAGGGCATGGAGGGCCGCCGCGTGCTGCGCGCGCGGGTCAACGACGCCGGCGCGGCCATCTACGCCAACTCGCGCGCCGCCCGCGAGGAGTTCCCCGACCTCGATGCGCCCACACGGGCCGCCGTCAGCATCGCCCGGCGCCTTCAGGACCCGCTCGCCGAGCTGGCGCAGGTGGACCCCAAGGCCGTGGGCGTCGGACAGTACCAGCACGATGTCAACCAGCGCTCGCTTCAGGAGCACCTGCGGAACGTGGTGGAGAGCTGCGTGAACCTGGTGGGCGTGGACCTCAACCGCGCGCCGGCGCCCCTGCTGGCGCACGTGTCGGGCATCGGCCGGGCCACGGCCCGCGAGATCGTGCGCTACCGCACCGAGCACGGCCCCTTCCGCTCGCGCGCCCAGCTCAAGGAGGTGCCCGGCTTCACCGACAAGCAGTTCCAGCTCGCCGCCGGCTTCGTGCGCGTGACCGGCGGCGACCAGCCGCTCGACGCCACCGGCATCCACCCCGAGCGCTACGACCTCGTGGCCCGCATCGCCGCCGATGCCGGCACCACCCCGGCCGCACTGCTCGGGCGCCGCGACGCCATCGAGGCCATTGACTTCTCGCGCTACGCGGGCGGCGATGTGGGCGAGCCCACCCTCGCCGACATCCGCCGCGAGCTGCTGCACCCGGGCAGCGACGGGCGCGGCGTCTTCCGGCCCGTCGAGTGCCACGACAGCGTGACCTCGCTCGAGGACCTCAAGCCCGGCATGGCTCTCGAGGGCACGGTGACCAACGTCACCGCCTTCGGGGCCTTCGTGGACATCGGCCTGCCCGAGGACGGCCTGGTGCACGTGTCGCACCTGTCGCGCCGCTACGTCAAGGACCCCAGCCAGGTAGTGGCGGTGGGCCGCGTGGTGAGCGTGAAGGTGCTGTCGGTGGACCTCGAGCGGCGGCGGATCGCGCTGAGCATCAAGGACGCGCTGCCGCCTCCGCCGCCCAAGCGCAAGCCGCGTGCCGCCAAGCCCCCCACCGAGAAGAAGCCCGAGCAGAGGCAGGAGCGGCGGCCGGAAAGGAAGCCGGAGCGGAAGCCGCAGAAGGCGCCGGCCGCGCCCGCGCCGCCTAAGGCCCCCGCCGAACAGAAGCCGAAGCGCGACCCCTTCGCCAAGGCCACGCCCGAGGACATCGCCCGCCTGGTCGCCCACTTCGCGCGCCGGTGAGCGGCCCGCCCGTCACCGAAGATTCCTGAGATAGTTGTCCGCCATCAGGCCGATGTTGCGCACCGCGCGGTCGGGGTCGTTCGCCAGGGCCGCCACGGGGGAGAGCAGGGCCTTGTTCTTGTGGGCGAAGGCGTGGTCGGCGAGCAGCTTGCCGGCCGCGGCGCGGGTCTCGGGCTTCCCGTCGCCCAGCGAGGCCAGAAGCGCGGCGGCCAGGGCGTCCTTCGGGCTGTCGAGCCCGCGCTCGTAAAGGGTGCGGCGCTTGGGGTCCTTGGCGCCGCGCGCCTTCGCATAGTCGGCCGCGAGGCACTGCACGGCCGCCAGGCGGCCCTCGCCCTGCGACTTCGCGATGGCCTCGGTGAGGAGGTCCAGAGTCTCTCTCGGGTTGCGCTCGATGCGGTCGGCCACGGCCCTCACGGCGTCGGCCCGCACGTCCTTGTCGGCGTCGCCCAGGGCGGCCACCAGGGCGCGCGTGGCGCCGGGGTTGACGAACTTGTCGAGCACCTGCACGGCCACGCGGCGCACGCCGGGGTCGGGGTCGGCCAGCATGGGCGGCACAGCCTTGAGGCCCTCGGCCCGCGTGATGTAGCCGAGGGCGATGATGGACATGGCGCGCACCGAGGGGCTCGGGTCCTTGAGCCCGCTGTTGACGAGGGCGGGAATGCCCTGCCGGAAGCCGAGCCGGCCCAGGGCCAGGGCGGCCTGGCGGCGCACGCGCACGTCGGGGTCCTCGATCGCCACGGCCAGGTCGGGCAGCACCGAGAACTCGCGCAGGCGGCCGAGCGCGCCCACGGCCTTGAGCCGCACGAAGGCGTCGGGGTCCTTGGCGAGCTGCCGCAGGAAGGCGGCGGCGCGCTGGTCGCCGCACGTGCCCAGGGCCACGGCGGCGCGCCAGCGGATGTTCTTGTCGGCGTCGAAGAGGAGGAAGATCAGGTGGTCGGCGGCCTGCTGGCTCTCGAGAAAGGCGAGGGCCTCGATGGCCCGGTAGCGCACGGCCTTGGGCAGGTTGGGCGTCTGGAGCACGGTCACCAGGCTGCGGGCCGCGCGGTCGCCCCAGCCCGTGTGCCGCAGGGCCGGGGCGCCGATCTCGCGCACCTCGGGGATGTCGGTGACGCCGAAGGCCTGGATGAACGCCGCCGCGATCTCGTCGGAGAGCTTGTCGTGCGCCTTCAGGCTCTTGAGCTCGTCGGCGCGCCGCACCAGAATCGTGCTCAGCGCCTCGGCGGCGATCACCTTGAAGTCCCAGGGGTAGTAGTTGTCGTCGGCCGTGAGCACGGTGGTGAGGGCCTTGAGGGCGGTGGGCGAGCGGTCGCCCACGGCGGCCACCGAGAGGAGCGCGGCGCGCATCCGCCCCACGTGCTCGTTCTCCTCGGGCGGCTTCGCGGGCGTGGTGCCGCCGGCCAGGGGCGAGAGCAGCAGCTCCACGAGCTGCGGCTTCTGGCCCTCCTCGGTCTTCGCCAGCACCGCCTCGGCCAGGCGGCCCAGCCGCGCCTCGCACAGCTCGCGCAGCGGGACCTCGCGCTCCTTCCCGTCCACCTCCGCTGTGACGCCTTTGGCGCTCGTCCACTCGGGGTCCTTGACGTAGAGGCGATTCAGTGCATACTGGAAGGCGACCATGCCGCGCGGGTCGCCGATCTCGCCGAGCGCCCAGAGCGCGGCCGCCTTGAGGGCCATCGCCTCCTTGGGCGACTGCACGAGGGCGATCAGCTCCGGAACGGCCCGCGCCTCCTTGAAGTAAGCGAACAGCCCGATGAGCTCCACCCGCTGCTCCACCGGCTTCCCGGCGTCCTTGAGCTCGAGCATCACGCGCTTGAAGGCGTCGTCCTTCAGCGTCAGCTTGCCGCGGTCGGGCGGCACCTCGCGGTCCTCGGGCTGGGGCGGCGCGGCGCCTCCGGCCGCCCAGCCGCTCACCAGCAGCAGGCACAACGCCAGCGCGCGGCCACCCGCTCGCACGATCGCCATGACAGGTCCCCCTGGAGGATTGGCTCGATCCTGGGTTCGCGGCCCGGCGGCCGCACAGGCCCATTATAGCCCGCCGCGGCGGGCAGTCAAACCCCTTGGCCAGGAGACAACGGAATGGCTGTGAAGCCCCTCGTCGTCGGGCACAGAGGCTGGCTCCAGCGCTACCCCGAGAACACCCTCGTCAGCCTGCGCGCCGCGCTGGAGCTGGGCGTGGACGCCTTGGAGTTCGACCTCCACCTCAGCCGCGACGGCCACCTCGTGGTCATCCACGACGCCACGCTCGAGCGCACCACGGACGGCACGGGCCGCGTGGGCGAGCGCACGCTGGCCGAGCTGAAGCGGCTGGACGCCGGCGCCTGGTTCGCTCCCCGCTTCGCCGGCGAGCGCATCCCGACGCTCGAGGAGGTGCTCGGCCTCGTGCCCCCGGGCGTGGCGCTCTACGCGGAGGTGAAGGATACGCGCCCCGAGATGGCCGCGGCGCTGCTGCCCTTCGCCCAGGCGCGGGCCGACGCGATGATCGTGCACAGCTTCGGCGCCGACTTCCTCGAGGCGTTCCGCCGCCTGGCGCCGTCGGCCGTGCGCATCGGGCTTCTCGGCAACGTGACGAAGCTCGACCTGGGCGCCGCCGCGCGGCGTCTGCGGTGCTGGGGCATCCATCCCTGCATGGAGGCGCTCACCCGCGAACAGGTGGCCGCCTGGCAGGCCGAGGGCTTCCGCGTGATGTGCTGGACGGTGCGGAACGAGGCCGACGCCCGCCGCGCGCTGGACCTGGCGCCCGACGCCATCGGCGCCGACTGCCCCGACGTGCTGTTGCGCCTGATGGGCCGGGGATGAGGCGCAGCCGCGCCGTCAGGGTCTGGGCGCCGACTCCGCCGTCAGGGCGCGGGCCACAGCGCCGAGGGCGGCCTGGTCTTCCAGCGACTTCGCGAGCGCGTCGGCGCGCGTCAGCGCGGCCCGGGCCGCGGCGAACTGGCGACGCGCGGCCTCCACCCGCGCGAGGCCGAGCCACGTTTCGAAGCGGCCGGTCTCCAGCTCCGTCGAGCGGCGGTAGCACTCGGCGGCCTCGTCCAGGCGCCCCAGGTCCTCGAACGCGCGGCCGAGCGAGGCATGCGCTTCGGCCCTCTGGGGGTCGAGCTCGATGGCGCGGCGGTAGCACTCGGCGGCGCGGTGCAGCCGGCGCTGGCTGTGATGCCAGTGGCCGCAGGCCAGGTGGGCCTGGGGGTTCCGCGGGGCCAGTTCGAGCGCCCGGTCGAACTCGCGTTGGGCGCCTGCCTCGTCGCGGCGGCTGGCCGCGAAGCTGGCGAGCCGCAGGCGCACGGCGGGGTCGTCGGGGTTGCGGCGCGCGGCCTCGGCCAGCTCCTCGAGGGCCAGGGCCGTGTCGCCGTGCCAGGCATAGGCGTCGGCCAGCCGCGCGCGGGTCACGCCCGAGCTGTCGCCCAGGTCCACCGCCCGCTGATAGGCCCGCACGGCCTCGCCGAACTGGCCCGCGAGCATCAGCGCGTCGCCGAGCAGGCGGCGCGGCAGCGGGCTGTCGAGGTCCAGCTCCATCGTCTCGCGGTGCAGCGCCACGGCGCGTTCGGGCTGGCCGAGCCCCACATAGGCGTCGCCCAGGAGCGCGCGGGCCTCCATCTGGAGCGGCTCGCGCGCCACCACGCGCTCGAGCACCCGGGCGGCGGCCTCGCACTGCCCATTGCCGATCAGGGCGGCGCCGAGTCCGATCTGGCCGGCGGTGGCCTGCGGCTCGGCCTCGACGCCCCGGCGCGCCTCGGCCAGGGCTTCGGCCGCCCGGCCCGCGGCGAGCAGGCAGGCCGACAGCTCGAAGCGCAGGCTCGCACGGTGCGGCTCCTTCGCGAGCACGGCCTGGAGCAGGGCGATGGCCTCCGCCGGGCGGCCGGTCGAGCGGAGCACCCAGGCCAGGCCGCGCCGCGCGGCGAGAGTCGTCTCGGGCACCTCGGCCAGTTCGCGGAAGAGGGCCTCGGCCTCCTTCGGCTGGCCGTTCCGCGCCAGGGCGTTGGCCAGCGCCAGGCGGGCCGGCGGATAGTCGGGGAACTGCTTCACGGCGAGGCGGGCCTGGTCGAGGGCGGCCTGGTGGCGGCCCGCCTGCTGGCGCAGCGCGGCGAGGTTCACCCAGGCGGCGGGGTCGGCGGGGTCGGCCCGCAGGGCCCGTTGGTAGGCGCGCTCGGCGTCGCGGAGGCGTCCGACCGCGGCGCAGGCGGCGGCCAGGTTGTTGAGGTGGCCTGCGGGGGGCGCGCCGCGGCAGGCGCGGCGGAAGTGGGCGATGGCCTCGGCCGGGCGCCCCGCCTCGTAGGCGAGCAGCCCCAGCCCGTTGTGGGCCGCGGCCTGGCGCGGGTCGGCCTCGAGGGCGGCCTGGAACCGGCGGAGCGCCTCGTCGCGCTGCCCGCTCTCCAGGGCGCGCAGGCCCTCGTCGGCGGCGCGGGCCGCGCGCTCGCGTGCCTCGTGGCCCACGGATGGGCCGCAGCCGCACGCCGCCAGCGCCGCCACCGCGGCGCAGCGCCAGACACGGGCGAACCAGCGGGCCGGGCGCAAGAGGTTGCGGCGCACGAGGACCTTCGGCGGGCTATTTCTCGGGGTAGCGCTCGAACTTCGCCACAAGCTTCCAGAGGCCCTGGACCTCGGCGCGGTGGAAGCACTGCTCGGGGTACCAACTGTTGAGGGGGCGCAGCCGTACGACGTTGTTGGCGTCGAAGAAGACCTGGCGGAACACCCCGCCGTCGCGGGTGACCACAAAGGCCAGGTCGCCGCTGCGCGCCGGCGCGTTGGGCGAGAAGACCACCGCGTCGCCCCGGTCGAACGACGGGGTGCCGCTGTGCCGCATCGTGTTGTCGTGGACCTCGAGGGCGAAGCAGTCGCGGTCGGCGAGGCCGGGCAGCAGGATCTGGCACTTGGCCACGCCCTGGAGGAGGACTCCGGCGTCGGGCCGCGTCTCGATGCCGGCCACGAGGTCGTAGAGGGTCACGGGCACCGGCTCCTCGGGGGGAGGCGTCGGCTCCGCCTCGGGCGGCTGGGGCGGCTCGGGGGCCGGTTCCTCGGGCGGCTTCTCGGCGGCGGGTTCGGGCGGTGCGGCGGCCTCGGGGGCCGGCGCGGGCTCGGGAGCCGGGGGCGCGGACACGGCAGCCACGGCCGGTGGCGCGGCGGCGGGCGCGGCAGCCGCGGCCGGCGGCGTTGCAGGCGCGGATGCCGCGCCTGCGGCCTCGGCGGCGGCTTCGGCGGCGGCCGCCGCGTCGTCGTAGACCCGGGCGGGGGTGCCCTCGGGCCGAGGCTCGAGATGCAGCGGGTAGTGCCGCGACACCGCGGCTTCCGCCTCGCGCTTGCGCTCGTCGGGCAGCGCCCAGAACCGCTCCTCGAGCGTGCGAAGCAGGCTGATCACTTCGGCTGGCGGGTGTATCAGCCGCGCGCCCACGCGGTACGAGCTGCGGTGCGTGACCCGCTTGGACCACACGACCTCGGCCTGAACCGTCAGCGACCGGAAGATGCTCGGGATGATCACCTTGAGGTCCAGGCGCTGGCCGATGTCGTAGAGGTCTTCGCTGACGAACTGGAGGCCGCCGACCGACACGTCCACGAGGGGGGCCACCTTCGGCGCGCCGCCCAGGAACGACAGGGCGCTGTGCTTGCGGTACTCGACCGTGCAATCCTCGACCACGAATCGCCGGTGCCGCCTGCCACGGATCGCCATAGCCTCTGCCCTCGTTAGCGGCCGCGGTGACGCCGTTCCGCCTCATTCCTTCACATTGTAGTGTGGCCCGGGGCGAGTGTCAATAGCCGCTCACGGAATCTGCGGCCAGCGCAGGTAGATCGTGATCTCCCCAGTGTGCTGGGAAGAACTACTAGGAGCCTTGCTTCTTCACCTTTCTCACCCCTGCGCGCCGTCACCTTCTCTTTCTCGCCCCTGCGCTCCGCGTGGGGGCGATGAACCGGACGCTCCTGCGTCCAACCCCAACCTCAGCCCAACCTCCCGCGGGTTCGCAGCCCGCGGGAGGTTCCCGACCCGAAGACGAAGAGGCCGCGGAGCGGCCAAGAGGCCCGTCCCCACGCAGAGCGTAGGGACGAGAAGGGGAATCATGCTCGCCCCTGCGCTCCGCGTGGGGGCGATGAGCCGGACGCTCCTGCGTCCAACCCCAACCTCCCGCGGGTTGCAGACCCGCGGGAGG
>DAOOIT010000107.1 GCA_035384565.1 Planctomycetota bacterium
TATGCCGCGCTCCTGGGCGCCTCGAACGCCAGCGACCCCGACGGCGACCCGCTGAGCTTCCGCATCGAGGGGGTGACGAGCGGCACGCTGCTCAAAGGCGGGGCGCCGGTCACCCCGGGCGTCACGCTGCTGGCGGCCGGCGAGAGCCTGCTCTGGCTCCCCGCCGCGGACGCCAACGGCACGTTCGCCGCCTTCACCGCCCGGGCGTGGGACGGCCAGGCCGCCTCGGCCACGCCCGTCCAGGTGAGCATCGAAGTGGCCCCCGTCAACGACGCTCCGACCGCGAACGCCCAGAGCGCAAGCACAGCGGAGGACACGGCGCTGGCCATCACACTGACGGGCAGCGATGGCGACCCCGAGGTGAGCCAGACTCTCACCTTCGCCATCGTGACCGGCCCGAGCCACGGGAGCCTGAGCGGCTTCAACCCCGCCACGGGCGCGGTCACGTACACCCCGGCCCCCGACTACCACGGCCCCGACAGCTTCACGTTCACGGTGACCGACGACGGCCTGGCCGGCAGCCCAGCGTCGCTCGTCAGTGCGCCGGCGACCGTGACGATCACCGTCACGCCCGTCAACGACGCTCCGGCCTTCGGGCCGTCCGTGCCTGCCGGCATCACAGTGCTGCTTGTCGGCCAGGCGTTCAGCTTCACCTTCAGTGCGTCCGACAGCGACCTGGATTCACTGAGCTACACGCTCGTCTCCGGCCCCTCGTGGCTAAGCATGGATGCCGCGACAGGCGTGCTTTCGGGCACGCCCAACCGCCGCGCTCACCTGGCCACCGACACAGTGATCGTGCGGGTGGACGACGGGCTCGGCGGGAAGGATGAGCACGCCTTCCAGCTCACCGTGCAGGGCCAGGTGATTGTGCTCGGCTCCGCCCTTCCCGTGCCGGTCACGAAGGCCACGTTCACCGACGCATCGGGCGATCTCGTGAGCGTGGGTGCAAAGGGCCTCGGCACATTCTACCTCGTGCGCGGCGTGGCGCCGGACGCGGGCGGCGCTTACAGCAACGGCACGCCCGGCGACCTGGTGACCATCGAGGCGGAGGGCACCAACTCCAAGTCGGCCGTCACCTTCAAAGTGTCCTCGCCCGTGAAGGCGCCGCTGCCGGTCACCTCGGTCGGCGACATTGTGGTGGCCGGCTCGCTGGGCACCTTCGGCGGCGCGCAGGTGAGCCTGTTGGGCGGCCTCTCGGCCACGGGCAGCGTGGCCAAGCTCACGCTCGGCGACGTGACGGCGTCGCGCGGCCTCACGATGGGGACCGACCCGCTGATCGCATCGGCCAGCGTCGCGTTCGGCCGTGTGCAGGACACCCGCTTCACGTCGGGTACCCCCCTCAAGTCGCTCGCGCTGAGCGAGTGGCTGGACACGGACGCAACGCCAGACGCCCTGATCGCCCCGTGGGTTTCCAGCCTCGCCACGAAGCGCAGCAAGATCGCAGGCGGCCCCATGGGGGACTTCCAGGCGAGTGTGACCCTCAGCGGCGCAGGCGCGACAAAAGGCACCCTGGGCAAAGTATCTATCGCCGGTTCCATGCGCGGCGGCACGTGGGACATCGCGGGTGCCGCAGGCTCCCTGGCCGTCGGCGGAAGCTTCACCAATTGCACGTTCCGGGCCACCGCCCTCAAGTCGCTCACCGTCGCCGGAACCATCCGCGAAGACGCCTCGGACGGCGATACGGACGTGATCCACGTGCTGACTGGCGTCTTCTCGGCAGGCGACCTCACCTGGCGAGGCTCCATCCCGCCTGAGCACTGGTTCGGCGGCCTGCGAGCGTTTGTCGGGTAGGCGAACGGAGCAGCCACTGCTCCGGGGGCGGCACGCTCCGTGGGGGTGCGCTCCTGTTCGGATGCCCGCCTTGGCTCGGGCTGCCCTCGCCGTGCCCCTTGCAGGGCCGGCAGCCATGGGCTACAATCCCTGCTGGGATCGGGCCAACGCCACTCAGCTTGGAGGAGACGCTGTGGGCAAGATCGTGACCCGTCTGGCCATCGTGGTGCTCGCGGTCGCCATCGTGGTAGTGGTCGCCATTGGACTCCAGCCCAAGAACGGCGGCAAGGGCGCGGACGGGGGGTTCCGCTTCGCCCTCGTGCCGAAGTCCATCGGCCACCCCTACTGGGAGGGCGTGCGCGAGGGGATGCTCGCCGCGGCGCAGCGGCTGGGCGTCGAGGCCGCCTTCCAGGGGCCGCCCGAGGCGAGCATCGAGGAGCAACTCAAAGTCATCGAGGGCCTGATCGTCCAGGGCTACGACGGCATCGCCATCTCGCCCAACGACCCCGATGCCGTGAAAGAGATCATCAAGCGAGCCATGGCCAAGGGCATCGCCGTCGTGACCTTCGACAGCGACTCCCCGGACAGCGAGCGGCTAGTCTACATCGGCACCGACAACCGCCAGGGCGGCCGCGTGGGCGCCGAGGCCATGGCCAAGCTCCTCGACGCCAGGAAGGAGGACGGCGACAAGCTTCCCGTCCAGATGATCGGCGGCAGACCCGGCGCCTGGAACCTTAAGGAACGCATGGACGGCTTCGCCGAAGGCGTGAAGGGCACGCGCATCTCGCTCCTCGACGTCCAGTACAACCAGGAGAGCCCCGACACGGCCCTTCAGGTGGCCGAGGCCGTGCTGAACGCGCAGGCCGACCTCCGCGGGTTCTTCGGCTCCAACGCCTTCGCCGGGCCGGGCGCCGCCCTGGCGGTCAAGGGCGCCGTCCAGCGCGGCAAGATCCAGAAGGGGCAGGTTCGCATCGTGGCCTTCGACACCACGGAGGACATCCTGGACTTCATCGAGGAAGGCGTGATTGACTGCACGCTGGCCCAGAACACCCGCGAGATGGGCCGCCTCGCCGTCGAGAAGCTCCTGGAGTTCGCCCGGCAGTTCCGCGCGAAGAAGGCGTTCGACCGTCCGCCCAAGGGCAAGGAGATCATTGACACCGGCGTCACCGTCGTCTGGCCGCAGGACGTAGCGAAGTTCCGCACGAAGCCGGCCGCAAAGAAGTGATGCGTGCGGTCTTTTCACGGGCTCGTCCGTGTCTGTCCGTGTTCGTCCGTGTCGGTGTGAGGCGCGGTTCGTGCCTTCGACACGGACAGACGTGGACGCACGCAGACGCACACTGACGCGGCGCGCAACGGCGACAGAACATGCCAAGGCCTCTTCTGGAAATGCGCGGCATCCACAAGAGCTTCCCCGGCGTCAGGGCGCTCGACGACGTGGCCCTGCGCGCCGGCGAGGGCGAGGTGGTGGCCCTGGTCGGCGAGAACGGCGCGGGAAAGTCCACCCTCATCAAGATCCTGTCAGGCTGCTACCGGGCGGATTCGGGCGAGGTGCACTTTGCTGGCCGCCGGCTCGGGCACTATGGCCCGCTCGACGCCCAACGCCTCGGCATCTCGGTGATCTACCAGGAGTTCAACCTCGCCCCGCCGCTGTCCGTGGCCGAGAACGTCTTTGTCGGGCGGCAGCCTCGGACGCGGCTGGGCACGGTGGCGTTCGGTCGCCTGCGGGCTGACACGCAGCGCATCCTCGATTCGCTCGACCTGCCGCTCGACGCCCGTCGGCCCGTGGCCACCCTCAGCGTGGCCGAGCAGCAGATGGTGGAGATCGCCAAGGCCATCTCGTTCCAGGCCCGGCTCATTGTGATGGACGAGCCGACCGCCGCCCTCACCGAGCACGAGACGGCGAAGCTTTTCGGCCTCGTCCGCCGCCTCAAAGCCCAGGGCGTCGCCGTCATCTACATCTCGCACCGCCTCGAGGAGGTCTTCGCCCTCGCCGACCGCGTCGCCGTGCTACGCGACGGTCGCAACGCGGGGGAGATGCCGATCGCCGAGGCCACGGCCGAACGGATCGTGCGGCTCATGGTCGGTCGCGAGTTGGGCGAGATGTTTCGCAGGGAGCCCGTCGCGCAGGGCGGCCCCGCGCTGGAAGTGCGCGGCCTCTCGCGGGCCGCCAGCCGCGTGCGAGATGTGAGCCTGGCGGTGCGGGCAGGCGAGATCGTGAGCCTGGCGGGCCTCGTGGGCGCTGGTCGCACCGAGATCGCCCGGGCCATCTTCGGCGTGGACCGCCCCGACGCAGGAGAGGTGCGGGTGGGCGGGCAACCCGTCGCCATCCGCTGCCCGCGCGACGCCATTCGCGCCGGCCTGGGCTTCGTCACCGAGAACCGCAAGGAGCAGGGCCTCTTCCTCATGCTCGCCGTGCGCGAGAACATGACCTCGGCCGGGCTCGACCGCCTCTCGCGCCTGGCCTTTGTGAACGCCCGCGCCGAACGACAACTGGTCGGCTCGATGGTCGAGCAACTGCGCATCCGCACCCCCTCGCAGGAGCAGCGCGTGGCGTTCCTCAGCGGCGGCAATCAACAGAAAGTGGTGTTGGCCCGCTGGCTCGCGCTCAAGCCGAGGGTCCTCCTCCTCGACGAGCCAACGCGCGGCATTGACGTGGGAGCCAAAGCCGAGGTCTATGCCCTCATGGGCCAGCTCGTGCGCCAAGGCGTCGGCATCCTCATGGTCTCCTCCGAGTTGCCCGAGGTGCTGGGCATGAGCGACCGGGTGCTCGTCGTGCGCGAGGGCGCCATCGCGGGCGAACTCTCCCGCGCCCAGGCAACGCAGGAGGCGATCATGCACCTGGCGACGGGGGGAAGATGATGCGTGACGGGCCAAATGACACAATCTGGTGGTCACACGAGTGACACAGTTTGGTGGTCGGGCCGAAAGGGGTATGCTGTGAGGGAAAACCCCTTTTCAGGAGAATCAAATGGCCAAAAAAGTGCACCGAGGCTCGGCGTAAAGCCATGGTGCGGGCAGTTCGGGGAGGCGCCTCGATGCGCTCGGTTGCGCTGGATTGCCACGTGGCGCTGAGCACTGTTCAGAAGTGGGTGAGCCGTGCTGATGGGACACGCCTTGACCGAGTGGACTGGAGCGACCAACCCTGTGGCCCGAAGAGCGTCCCCGCTCGGACGCCGCGTGCGGTGGAACACCAAGTGCTGGCGGCGCGCATCGAGCTTCGAGACAACAGCGCTCTGGGCGAGTTCGGAGCCGACGCCATCTGCCGACACCTGGTTGGCGAGGGCAGCGAGAAGGTGCCTTGTGCACGAACGATTCACCGGATCCTCGAGCGCCACGGGGCGTTGGATGGCGGAAGGCGCGTGCGTCGGCCGGCTCCGCCGCCCGGGTGGTATCTGCCGGAGCTGGCAGGCAGGCGGGCCGAGTTGGACTCGTTCGACTTCGTGGAGTCCCTCAAAATTCGCAACGGGCCATTGGTTGACGTCCTCAATGCGACTTCGCTCCACGGAGGCCTGCCCGGGTCTTGGCCCATGGCTCAGAAAGCGGCTCAGAAGGCTCTGGAAGCCCTCGTGGAGCACTGGCGCGCCTTCGGCTGCCCAGGCTATGCCCAGTTCGACAATGACACGGTGTTCCAGGGTCCCCATCAACACCCGGACACCCTTGGCCGCATTAGCCGGCTGTGCCTCAGCCTCGGCATTGTTCCCGTGTTCGTCCCGCCGCGGGAGACCGGCTTCCAGGCCGCGATCGAGAACTTCAATGGTCGGTGGCAGGCCAAGGTTTGGTCGAGGTTCGAGCACCAGTCGTTGGCCGAACTCCGCGAGAGAACGGCTCGCTATTTCGGTGCCCTGCGCGCGCGGTCCGCGAGCCGAATCGAAGCCGCACCTGTGCGACGGGCCTTTCCTGCATGATGGCGACTGGACCTTCAAGCCCAGCCCAGAGGTCGAATCGTCTACCTGCGGCGCACCTCCGAAGGCGGTACGGCGGAAGTCCTCGGACACAACTTCCTGGTTGATCGCTCCTGGCTCCACCGCCTTGTCCGAGCTGAGGTGGACCTTGATGCCGGCCAGATCGCGTTCTACGGCATCCGCAGACGCGATCCATCGCAACACATCTTCCTCAGAAGGATTGAACACAAGGTCCCTCACAAGCCGTTCCAGGAGTGACCACCAGACTCTGTCAGTTGCCGATCAAACGTCACTCGTGTGACCACCAGATTGTGTCATTTGGCCCGTGACGCGTGACGCGTGACAGGAGAAAGCCCGGGAACAGAGGCCTGTCCCTCCCTCTTCTCACACATCACGCATCACGTATCACGCGCGCAGATCAGGGGGCTTAACGCCGTGTCAGCAAAGCCGCTCTCGGATGCCAGCAAGCAGGTCCTCGCTGTCTGGTTTCTCGGGTGCGCCGCGGTGCCGTTCGGAGTGCTGGTGCCCACGGCGGAGCGTTCGGCCGGCCTGGTGGCCGCCGCCGCGGCCCTCGCTGCCCTGGGCGTCGCCGTGGGCGTGGCCTACGCGTGGCGCTGGCGGCCCGCCTGGCACCTGCTCCAGGTCTGCCTGCTCGCCGCGGCGGGCCTGGCCGGCTACTGGGGAAACCGCTGGCTCTTCGTGGGCGCGTCGGCCCTGATGATCTACCTCTACTTTCTCCTCTACGCGCCGCAGGTGCGCGAGGAGTTCGACATCCACACGGCGCCCCGCGAGGTGGGCGTGCTCCTCGTGCTCCTGGGCATGTGCGCCGTGCTCGCCATCCTGCGGCCGGGGTTCCTCGAGGGCGGCAACCTGCTCGACCTGGCCCGCCAGTTCGCCACCGTGGGCATCATGGCCGTGGGGATGACCATGGTGATCGTGCTGGGAGGCATTGACCTGAGCGTGGGCTCGATCGTGGCCATCTCGGGCTGCCTGGCCACGTTGGCGTTGCGCCACCACGACTCGTCGCTGGCGATGGCCGTGGGCATCTCGGTCGCAGCGGGCCTGGTGGTGGGGCTGTTCAACGGGGCGCTCATCAGTGGGTTCCGCATGGCGCCCTTCGTCGTCACCCTGGGCACCATGAGCATGGCCCGCAGCCTGGCGATCGTGGTCACCGGGGCGAAGCAGGTTCCCGTGAAAGGCTGCTCGGCGGAGGCAGGCTTCCACGCTCTGGCCTGGGCCGACACCCTGGGCGTGCCGAACCCTGTGTGGCTGATGACGCTCATGGTGCTGGCCGGCCACGTGTTTCTGTGCTACACGCGCACAGGCCGTCACATCTATTATATCGGCGCCAACGAGGAGGCGGCGCGCCTCTCGGGTATTCACGTGACGGCGATCAAGGGGGTCGTCTACACCCTCTGCGGGCTGCTGGCGGGGCTGGCGGGCATCGTGCAGGCCTCGCGGATCGCCACGGGCCAGCCCAGCGCCGGCGCGGGCGACGAGCTGCGCGTCATCGCCGCCGTCATCATCGGCGGCGCGTCGTTCTCGGGCGGCGTGGGCACGGCTCTCGGCTCGCTCCTGGGCGCCGCCATCATGGGCGTGCTGCGCCAGGGGCTGATCCTCCTGGGCGTCGAGCCCAACTGGCAGCAGTTCGTCGAGGGCGCCGTCATCATCGGCGCCGTGGGCCTCGACCTTCTGCGAAAGCGCCGATAGGGCGCGCGGCCCGGCCTGCGGCGTGCCCATCGAGCGGGTGGCCGACAGCGTCCCAATCGCCCTGCCCCGCGGCGTGGTGTATGGGTGCGTGCGGTAAAGGCCAGTGAGGAGAAGCAGCAATGTGCCTGAGCCACTGGACGGTTGCGGTACTGGCCCTCGGATGCTGGGCCGCGGCGGCAAGCGGCGAGCTCGCCAAAGGCGAGGCCGTGCTGCGCGAGGGCTTCGATTCGCCCGAGCGCCTGCGCGCCTGGCGCGGCGCCGACAGCCCCCAGGTGTCCCTCGATACAGGACGCGAGGGCTCGTCTTGCGTGGCCATCCAGTGGCCCGCCGAGAAGGGGCCGGGCCACGCCAGCATTCGCCTTCCGCTGGCCGTCGAGCGGCTGCGCGGCGCGCGCCTGCGCTGCGAGGCCCTGGTGAAGGCCGACAACGTGGCGGCCCCGCCCCATCCCTGGAACGGCGTGAAGGTGATGCTCCACACGGTCTCGCCCGGCGGCGACCAGTGGATGCAGCAGGACGGCATCCACGGCTCCTTCGACTGGAAGCCCGTGCGCTTTCTAGCCTGGGTGCCGAGAGACGCCACGGCGGCGGAACTCGTGCTGGGCCTTGAGGCCACCTCGGGCCGCGTGTGGTTCGACGACCTCTCGGTTACCGTCGCCTCAGTGCCGAGGCCCCGCCCCGCCAAGCCTGCGACGGGCACCATGTATAAAGGACATGAGCTGCCGCGCCTACGGGGAGCGATGATCGGCCCCAACGTGACCGCTGCCGACCTCGAAGTCCTCGGGGGCCAGTGGGGCGCCAACCATATCCGCTGGCAGCTCATCTGGGGCGGCTTCCCCCACAGCCCTGCCGACAAGGGCGACCTCGCCGCCTACGACGCCTGGCTCGAAGGAGCGCTCAAGCACCTCGACGAGTTGCTGCCCACGTGCCAGCGCCTGGGCATCCTGGTGGCCGTGGACCTCCATACCCCGCCCGGCGGACGCGACGAGGGGAGCAGCTGCCGCATCTTCCACGAGAAGCGGTTCCAGGACAAGTTCGTCGAGGTCTGGGAGAAGATCGCCCGCCGCTACCGCGGCCACAAGGCCGTGTGGGCCTACGACCTCGTGAACGAGCCGGTCGAGGGCTTCGTGCCCGAGGGCCTGCTGGATTGGCAGGAACTCGCCGAGCGCACGGCCCGCCGCGTGCGCGAGCTGGACCCCGACCACGCCATCCTCATCGAGCCTGCACCCTGGGGCGGCCCCGCCAGCCTCGAGCACCTCGTGCCCATTGACGTGTCCGGCGTGGTCTACAGTGTGCACATGTACGCCCCATTCCAGTTCACCCACCAGGGCATCTACGGCAATCCTACCGGCGTGGCCTACCCCGGCAAGATCGCGGGCAAGGAGTGGAACAAGGACGCCATCCGCGAGGCATTCCGCCCCGCCATCGAGTTCCAGCGCGACTACGGCGTTCATCTTTACATCGGCGAGTTCAGCGCCATCCGTTGGGCGCCGGGCGACAGCGCCCGCGCGTACCTGAGCGACGTGATTGACGTGATGGAGGAGCAGGGCTGGGACTGGGCCTATCATGCCTTCCGCGAGTGGGACGGCTGGAGCGTGGAACACGGCGGCGACCGCGACGACCGAACGCCCACAAAGACGCCCACCCCCCGCGAGGCGCTCCTGCGGTTCTGGTTCGCGAAGAACGCGCGGCCCAAGTAGGGCCGCGCGGCACATGGCTCCATGGCCCTGTGGCTTGCGGTCGCGATCTGGTTCGTGAGCATTTTGTGGCGCTTTTCCCTTGACAGGGCATTGCTGCCATGCTAGCCTCATGAGGTCTGCTGGCGCGGAAGAGAGTCGTCTGCGGCGGTACGCTCTGCCGGGCGGCGCGGGGGAAGCGGGGCCAGAGGGTTGTCAGGCGGCTTTCGGAGAGGGGCAGGTCGTGGCTGCGCAGCGCAATCGGCTCGCGGTCCCGCTCGGTTCGCTTCGTAGCGATTCACAGCGGACGGTTTCCCGCTCAATATCCCACGTTGTTCCATCTCACCAGTCTTCCGGCGTGTCACGAGCACACCGGGTCAGGCCCTCATTCATGCAGGGATCTATGCCCCGCAGGCGCCCTGCGGCCTTTGTTTAGGGGAAACGACATGGCATCGCGCGCAAACCACCGTCGAGGCCGGCCCACCCCGAAAACGCGGCTCGGCGTCGAGGGCCTTGAGCCCAGGGTGCTGCTGTCGGCTGCCGCGGCTGAGCCTCTGCTGGAGGAATTGGTCGGCCCGTTGGCCTTCGCCGCCGAGCAGACGGTGGCCGCAACACCCTCGGACTATGTGCCCATCCCCGGTGACACGGTCGAGACCGGCACCCGCGTGCGCGTATTCGACCTCTTCGGTGGCACCTGGTCCGACGCCGAGAAGGACGCCACGTCGGGCGAGGACGACAATCTGTGCTGGGCGGCCACCCTCAGCAACCTCCTGGAATACACGGGCTGGGGCTTCGTGGGCGGCATGACCAATTCCGACCAGATACTCGACTACTACGAGCAACACTGGAAAGACGTGGGTGAGACGGTGGAGCCCGCGCTCAAGTGGTTCTTCGACGGCGTGGGCAATGCCAACGTGGACGTGGCCGGCGGCGGCTTCTACCCGCATCTCAACTACTCCGACTACTTCTCCGTTGAGGACAGCGACGCCGATGTGATGAGCTTCGTGGATGCCCAAATCCGCGCGGGCTCGCCCGTGGGTCTCTGGGTTCTCGACGGCTTCAACCACGAGATCACCTGCTGGGGCTTCAACTACGACGACACCAAGGTGCCCGGCGCCACCGACTACTACCTCGGCGTGTGGATCACGGACTCCGACGATAACAAGGGCGAGGCCAATGGCTACACGGCCCCCAACCACCTGCACTACTACAACGTCGTCTGGGACAGCGGCAACGGCTGGTGGGAGATGCCCGACTATGGCGGGCCTGACCTCCACATCACCCAGGCTGTCGCCATCCAACGCGCCAACGGCCCCGTGCTCGCCATCAACGGCGACCAGGACCAAGCGAACCAGGACGATGTGATCAACGTCTCACTGGACGCTACGGGCACCTGGCTCCGGATCACGCTCAACTCCGTCCAGATCGAGAACATCCTGGCCTCCTCCCTTCACGAGCTCAACATCAAGGGCTGGGGCGGCAACGACACGCTGACGATTGACTTCACCAACGGCGACCCGCTGGCCAACCTGACGCTGCGCTTCGACGGTGGCGCCGGCGGCGAAGACGCTCTCGCGATCACCGGCGGCACCGGCAAGATCGGCTCCTATCGCCCCGGCACCACGGTTGGCGACGGCGTCGTGCAGGTCGGCAACTCGACCATCACCTTCACCGGCCTCGAACCCGTCACCGTCAGCGGCTTTGCCGAGTTCACCTTCATCACGCCCAACAGCAACGACATCATCACTATTGACAGCCCCTCGGCTGGCCAGAACCGCGTCAGCGGCACCAGCGGCGGCGTGGCCTTCGAGAGTCTCACCTTTTTCAACGTCACCCACTTCCTCCTCGACACCGCCACGAACGACGGCCCGCTGGGCAGCCCGAACGACACCGTGACCTTTTCCTCCGACCTCGTGGCCACGGGCCTCGCCAGCTTCACCGTGGACCTCGGCCCCGGCAACGACACGGCCGACGCCTCCGCCGTCACCAGCCTGGGCGTCACCCTCCTCGGCGGCCCGGGCGACGACACCCTCACCGGCGGCGCGGGCAACGACCACATCGAGGGCGGCGACGGGCACGACACCCTGGCCCCCGGCCCCGGCGTGCTCGAGGCCGTGAATGGCGGCGCGGGCCAAGACCTTCTCATTCTGGACACCACGCAGACCACCGTCACCTTCCACGACTACGTGGGCTATCTCCAGGTCAACTACGGCGCGAGCAGCCTGCTGGGCCTCGACATCGAGACGGTTGAGGTGTACGCCAGGACCAACGGAACCACCGTCCGCGTCGAGGATCTCGCGAATACCGGCCTGCGCACCCTGATGGTGGACTTCCGCGGCACAGGGAACACCCTGGCCGTGGAGGGCTCCGACATCGCCGATACAATCGGGGCGGCCCTGGATCCTTTCACCGGGTGGCCCACGGTGACCACACGATGGGGTGAGGTCACGGCGCTCGGAGTGTCCGTCGCAGATGGCGATAGCCTCATTATTGACGGGCGGGGTGGCAACGACGTCATCCAAGTGAGCCCAAGTGTCCAGTCCGGACCCCAAAGCTTCCTGATCACACTCAACGGCGACGACGGCGACGATTACCTGTCCGCGGGCGGCCAACTCAACGGCGGCGCCGGCAACGACACCCTGATTGGCGGCGCTGGGAATGACAAGTTGGACGGCGGCAGCGGCGATGACGTCTTCGTCGGCAACGGCGGCACCGACGATATCGGCGGGGGCGCCGCGAACTCCATCGGCGACACAATCCTGATTCAAGGCACCTCGGGCAACGACACCATCTCGGCCACCCTCGACGGCAACGGCTTCCTTGTCGTCAACGTCAACGGGCTGATCACCATCTACAGGGACTTCATCGGAGGCTCCTTCGATGGATGCGGCATCGAGCGCATCCTCATTCAGGCTGGCGATGGGGATGACTCCATCACCGTCCAGCCCCTCACGGAGGCGTCTTACAGCATCTTCGGCGGCGCGCCCAACGGCCAGGTCCAGCAGCCCTCGGGCGACGTCCTCAACCTCGTCGGAGCCGTGAATCCTATCTATCATCAAGGCCCCGAGCTCGATGCCGGCTGGTTCACCTTCACCGGCGCTTTGCCCGTGAGTTTCGACGAGATCGAGAGGCTCCAACTCGATGGGCAACTCCTCATCCTCCCCGACCCGCTCGAACCCAACAATTCCATCGCCACCGCCACCGTGCTCGGCTCGCTGCCCAAGATCACCCTCAACGACTTGACCATCCACGATGCAACCGACCAGGACTTCTTCCAGATCACCGCGCAAGACACCGGCAAGCTCGTCATCAACCTCCACTTCCTCCATGCGGACGGCGACCTGGATATGCAGGTCCAGGACGCCTCGGGGGACATCGTCGCCTGGGCCCTATCCACCACCGACGATGAGTTGCTCGTCATCCCCGTCGTCGGCCAGCAGCGCTACTACATCCGCGTCTACGGCTTCATCGGCGCGACCAACCAGTACGACCTCGAGATCGAGAACTTCGCGGCCCCGCTCGTGGACGCGGTGATTCTCGACCCCATGAGCGACACGGGCGCTTCCCACTCCGACAATGTGACGAACCTGGCCACGCCACGCATCTTCCTCGAGGCCGACCTGTCCGACTTCAACTCCGAGGGCATCAACATCCTCGACCCCAGCGAAGTCGCGGCCAACCTGCCCGGCGCGGCCGTCCAGGTCCTCGTCAACAACGTCCCCGTCGGCTATGCCACACCGGTAGCGGGTACCGACTTCACGCTCTTCGAGTACACCCTGTTGCCCGGCCAGCTCTCCACCACCTTCATCCCGGCCCCAGGCGGCGCCGGCCTCAACCTCATCAAGGGCGCCGTGCGCATCTTCGACGGCCAGTCCCCGCAGGCCACAGGGCGCAGCCAGCTCTCCGGGCCGCTTCAGTTGACCTACGACCCCACCGCCCCCACCGGCACCGTGCCGGACATGCTGGCCACGAGCGACACCGGGGCCTCG
>DAOOIT010000108.1 GCA_035384565.1 Planctomycetota bacterium
GCGGAGCGTAGGGGCGAGAAGGGTGAAAAGGCGTAGGGGCGAGCATGGGAAAAGTGCTCCTCCGGCCGCGGAACGGTTCGCGTCCCTCCGTGTAGCGACAAGGGTCCCGCTTGTCGAAGACGACCGCTACGCTGCGCCGGAGCGGGAACCTCCCGCGGGTTGGGAACCCGCGGGAGGTTGGGGTTGGACGCGGGAGCGTCCACATCATTGCCCCCACGCGGAGCGTAGGGGCGAGAAGGGTGAAAAGGCGTAGGGGCGAGCATGGGAAAAGTGCTCCTCCGGCCGCGGAACGGTTCGCGTCCCTCCGTGTAGCGACAAGTGTCCCGCTTGTCGAAGACGACCGCAAGCGGGACGCTTGCGGCTACGCCTGCCACTTGAGGCTCTGGGCGACGCGGCGTGGCTCCGGCCACTGCAAACGGCTTCGCGGCCGGAGGAGCAGGAACCGCACCAGAGAGGATGCCACATTCAGGAAAGGCCATGAATCGCCAGATGGCGGGGGTGGGGGATGGCTCCGTCGGAAGCGGGTCGGTTGAGTCTGCGTTGCCTCTGTTGCGGAGTGTGGTCGGAGGCCAATGCCCCTGTGTCCAGTCGCAGGCGTTCCGGCTGTGGCGGCGTTTTCCGCACCAGGAAGTGCGCTGGGTCGCGAGCGCGGATTGACGCGCGCACGGTTGTGTAGTATCGTGTGGGGATGAAGCAGGAGGTGGCCCGGTGAGCCCCATGGTCGAGTGTGTGCTGAGGGAGTTGCGCCGGCGCTTCGAAGCTCTGTATGGCGAACGCCTGGTGCGCCTGGTGCTCTTCGGTTCCCAGGCCCGTGGAGATGCGGAACCGGGGTCCGACGTAGACGTGTTGGTGGTGCTCCGCGGCGCGGTGGAGCCGAGCGCGGAGATCGGGCGGACGATTGGGGATGTGGCCGCGGTGTCGCTCGACAACGACGTCGTCGTCGCCTGCGTGTTCGTGTCCGAAGAGGAGTTCCTGCGCGAGCGGAGTCCGCTGCTGCTCAACGTGCGGCGCGAGGGGGTGCTGGTATGACACCGGAGCAGCGGGACCTCTTGGTGCAGGCCCGCGAGAGTCCGGCCGCCGGCAAGGCGATGCGCGAGCTGGGCCACCACGGCTACGCGGCATCGAGAGCCTACTACACCATGTTCCACGTCGTCCAGGCGCTTCTGCTGGGGAAGGGTCTGGCCTTCTCGAAGCACAGCGCCGTGCATGCGGCGTTCGGCCAGCATTTCGCGAAGGCGGGTGTGGTGCCGGCCGACTTCCACCGCTACCTCATCCGCGGGATGGAGGCTCGGCACGCCGGGGACTACGGAAAGCCGAACGCGATCAGCCCGTCGGAGTCGGCGGAGCAACTGTCCCGCGCCCAGGATTTCCTGGATCTGGCCGGGCGGTTGATTGGGCCGCTTCCATAGGCCTTTGCGGCGTAGTGTACCGCCTCCGTCTTGGTGTCTGACACGCCATCCGGATTCCCTGAGGGACCAAGAGGCGACAGCGGTTCGAGCAGAGAGGGCCGTTGAAGGGGTAGGGGGGAGGGGAGGCTCCGAAGAGGAGAAGTGCTCCTCCGGCCGCGGATCGGTTCGCGTCCCTCCGTGTAGCGACAAGGGTCCCGCTTGTCGAAGACGACCGCTACGCTGCGCCGGAGCGGGAACCTCCCGCGGGTTGGGAACCCGCGGGAGGTTGGGGTTGGACGCGGGAGCGTCCACATCATTGCCCCCACGCGGAGCGTAGGGGCGAGAAGGGTGAAAAGGCGTAGGGGCGAGGATGGGAAAAGTGCTCCTCCTGGCGCGGATCGGTTCGCATTCCTCCGCGTAGCGACAAGCGTCCCGCTTGTCGAAGACGACCGCAAGCGGGACGCTTGCGGCTACGTTTGAGGCGCTGGGCGAGGCCGCGTGGTTCCGGCCACTGCAAACGGCTTCGCGGCCGGAGTAGCAGGAACCGCACCAGAGAGGATGCCACATTCAGGAAAGGCCATGAATCGCCAGATGGCGGGGGTGGGGTGGGGGATGGTTTTCGGAAGCCGCGCGCACGTGGTTCGCGTTCAAGAACTCCAGGCAGCGCAATCGCGTGGGAAAAAGCGCGTGAATTTGGCTTGAATGGCACTGGCGTTGCAAGTATAATGAGTCATTCAGCCCCGCGCTCCATGAGGGGTGCGGGCGAGGGGACCGTTTTTCCGTAACCCACGGGGCCCGAGCTCATGGCGACGCCGTTCTTCGAGAGCGTGAACGAAGTTGTGTCGGTGGGCATTTCGCTTGCCTCGCCGGACGAGATTCGGTCGTGGTCGTACGGGGAGGTGAAGAAGCCGGAAACCATCAACTACCGCACGTACCGTGCGGAGAAGGATGGGCTGTTCTGCGAGCGGATCTTCGGCCCGGAGCGCGACTGGGAGTGCTTCTGCGGCAAGTACAAGGGGATGAAGCACAAGGGGATCATCTGCGACCGCTGCGGGGTGAAGGTGACGCACAGCCGCGAGCGGCGACGGCGGATGGGCCACATCAACCTGGCCGCGCCCGTGGCGCATATCTGGTTCTTCAAGTCCATGCCCTCGCGCATGGGCAATCTGCTGGCGATGAAGGTGAGCTCGCTGGAGAAGGTGATCTACTTCCAGGAATACGTGGTGATCGAGCCGGGCGGCGCCGCGGTGGAGGGGATCCAGGAGAAGCAGCTCATCGGCGAGGACGAGTACCAGCGGCTGAAGGCGAAGTACGAGGACTTCGACGCCGACATGGGCGCGGAGGCGGTGCGCAAGCTGCTCCAGAAGCTGGACCTGGATGCGCTGTCGAAGGAGCTGCGCGCGGGGCTGGCCGAGACGAACTCGCAGCAGCGCAAGAAGGAGATCGTCAAGCGGCTGAAGGTGGTGGAGGCGATCCGGGACTCGAAGAACCGCGCGGAGTGGATGATCCTGGACGTGATCCCGGTGATCCCGCCCGATCTGCGGCCGCTGGTGCTGCTGGAGAGCGGGAACTTCGCGACGAGCGACCTGAACGATCTCTACCGCCGCGTGATCAACCGGAACAACCGGCTCAAGAAACTGCTCGACCTCCACGCCCCCGAGGTGATCATCCGCAACGAGAAGCGCATGCTCCAGCAGAGCGTGGATGCGCTGTTCGACAACGAGCGGTGCAAGCATCCGGTGCTGGGGTCGTCGAACCGCCCGCTGAAGTCGCTGACCGACATGATCAAGGGCAAGCCGGGGCGGTTCCGCGAGAACCTGCTGGGCAAGCGGGTGGACTACTCGGGGCGCTCGGTGATCGTGGTGGGGCCCGAGCTGAAGCTGCACCAGTGCGGGTTGCCGAAGAAGATCGCGCTCGAGCTCTTCCAGCCGTTCATCATCCGCCGCCTCAAGGAGGCGGGGCTGGTGGACACGATCAAGAGCGCCAAGCGCATGCTGGAGCGCAAGGACGAGGAGGTGTGGGATATCCTGGACGAGGTGATCCGCGAGCATCCCGTGCTCCTCAACCGGGCGCCCACGCTGCACCGCATGGGCATTCAGGCCTTCGAGCCGATCCTGATCGAAGGCAAGGCCATCCAGATCCACCCGCTGGTCTGCACGGCGTTCAACGCGGACTTCGACGGCGACCAGATGGCGGTGCACCTGCCGCTGTCCATCGAGGCGCAGACCGAGGCGTCGCTGCTGATGATGAGCACGAACAACGTGTTCTCGCCGGCCGACGGCCGGCCCATCATCACGCCGTCGCTGGACATCGTGCTGGGCTGCTACTACCTGACGTGCCTGCGGCCCGATTCGACCCCCGACGACCAGCTCCGGCGCTTCGCCACGACGGACGACGTGCTGGTGGCGCTCGGCTACGACGCCCTGCACTACCACAGCCGGATCCTCGTGAAGCTCCGCAGGCACGACCAGATTGTGGACCAGCACGGCCAGCTTAGCCCCTACAAGGGCGAGTACGTCCTCACCACCGCCGGCCGCGTCTTCTTCAACAGCAAGCTGCCCGACGGCCTGCCGTATTACAACCAGAGCCTCAACAAGGGCCGCCTCAACGACCTCATCGCCGATTGCCACACGATCCTGGGCCGCGGCGCCACCCTCGGCCTGCTCGACACCATCAAGGAGCTGGGCTTCCGGCACGCCACGCTGGCCGGGCTGTCCATCTCCACGCGCGACCTGCGCATGCCGCCCAAGAAGCAGGAGATCATCAGCAAGGCCGAGAAGGAAGTGGAGCACATTGACCGCCGCTACCGCAGCGGCGTGATCACCGACGGCGAGCGCCACAACCTGGTCATCGAGCGCTGGACCCACGCCAAGGACCGCGTGACCGCCGAGCTGATGGACGAACTCCGCAACGACACCGGCGGCGGCTCCGGCCTCAACCCGATCTGGGCCATGTTCGAGTCCGGCGCCCGAGGCAACACGGTGCAGATCACCCAGCTCGCCGGCATGCGCGGGCTGATGGCCAAGCCCTCCGGCAAGATCATCGAGACGCCCATCAAGTCCAACTTCCGCGAGGGCCTCCCTGTTCTCGAGTACTTCAGTTCCACGCACGGCGGCCGCAAGGGCCTGGCCGACACGGCCCTCAAGACCGCCGAGTCCGGCTACCTGACGCGCAAGCTGGCCGACGTGGCCCAGAACGTGGTGGTCACCATGCTGGACTGCGGCACCGTGGCCGGCATCACCAAGAGCGTCATCTACAAGGGCGACAAGGTTGACATCCCGCTGAGCCAGCTCGTCTATGGGCGCGTGTCGCTCGAGAAGGTGCTCGACCGGCGCACGGGGAAGCCGATCGTGAGCGAGGGCGAGCTCATCACCGAGCCGATCGCCGCCGCCCTGGAGGAGATGGGCTACTCGAGCCTGCGCGTGCGCTCGCCCATGATGTGCGAAGCCCCGCACGGCGTGTGCGCCAAATGCTACGGCATGGACCTCTCCACCGGCGAACTCGCCGAGGAGGGCCTGGCCGTGGGCATCATCGCCGCGCAATCCATCGGCGAGCCCGGCACCCAGCTCACCATGCGGACCTTCCACTACGGCGGCACGGCGGCCACCGGCTTCGCCGCCCCCGAGACCCGCGCGGACTTCAAGGGCAAGATCCGCTACTACAACCTCAAGACCGTCACCGACCGCAACGGCCACATTCTCGCGATGAACCCCACCGGCGCCCTCGTGCTGGAGGACGAGAACGGCAACGAGATCCGGCGGTACGAGGTCAAACTGGGCGCCACCCTGAGCGTCGCCGACGGCCAGATGGTGCCCGCGCGCACTCTTCTGGCCACCTGGGAGCCGCACTTCACCCCCATCCTCAGCGAGATGGGCGGCTTCGTCCGGTGCGAGGACATCGTCGAGGGCGAAACCGTCCGCGAAGAGGTGGACCAGCACGGCTCGCGCCGGCGCATCGTCATCGAGCACAAGGGCGACCTGCATCCCCAGATCGCGATCGTGGACAAGGATGGCCGCCCGCTGGGCCTCTACTCCATTCCCGAGAAGGCCCACATCATGGTCGAGGAAGGCCAGGAGGTCCACCCCGGCGACATCCTCGCCCGCACGCCGCGCGAAATCCAGCGCGTGCAGGACATCACGGGCGGCCTGCCCCGCGTCACCGAGCTCTTCGAAGCCCGCAAGCCGCGCGACCCTGCCATCATCAGCGAGGTCTCCGGCCGCGTCAGCCTCGGCGAGCGCAAGCGCGGCAAGCGCATCATCAACGTCACCAACGAAGAGACCGGAGAGGCCGTCTCCCACCTCGTCCCCCACGGCAAACACCTCACCGTGCACGACGGCGACTACGTTCGCGCCGGCGACCGCCTGGTAGACGGCCCGCTCGTGCCGCAAGACATCCTGCGCATCCGCGGCACCGAGGCCCTCATGGAATACCTCCTGCGCGAAATCCAGAGCGTCTACCGTTCCCAGAACGAAATCATCGACGATAAACACATCGCGATTGTCGTGGGGCAGATGCTCCGCAAAGTAAAAGTCGGCGACGACGTCGGCGACACCACACTGCTCCCCGGCAGCATCGTAGACAAGTTCCGCTTCCGCCACGAGAACGAGCGCGTCATCGCCAAGGGCGGCAAGCCCGCCAGCGCCACCCCGCTCCTCCTCGGCATCACCAAGGCCGCCCTCCAGAGCGAAAGCTTCATCTCCGCCGCCTCCTTCCAGGAGACGACCAAGGTCCTCACCGAGGCCGCCCTGGCCGGCCGCACCGACTACCTCCGCGGCCTCAAGGAGAACGTCATCCTCGGCCACCTCATCCCGGCCGGCACCGGCTTCCCCAAGCACTACCTCGCCGGCATGGAGAAGAAGCAGCTTGCCCAGCCCAGCGAGCCGCCCGACGGCGGCGACAAGGGCGCCCAGGCCCCGCCCCCCGGCGGCGGCGAGACCCCCGTCGAGAGCACCGTCTAGCACCCGCGAAAGGAACCCCAATGCCCACCATTCAGCAGCTCATCCGCCTCGGGCGCAAGCCCGTCCGCCGCAAGAGCAAGCGTCCCGACCTCGAGGCCTGCCCCCAGAAGCGCGGCGTCTGCCTCCAGGTCACCACCCGCACCCCCAAGAAGCCCAACTCGGCCCTTCGCAAAGTCGCCCGCGTCCGCCTCTCCAACGGACGCGAGATCACCGCCTACATCCCCGGCGAAGGCCACAACCTCCACGAACACTCCATCGTCCTCGTCCGTGGCGGCCGCGTCCGCGACCTTCCCGGCGTCCGCTACCACATCGTCCGCGGCCCCCTCGACGCCGCCGGCGTCAAAGAGCGCAAGCGCTCCCGCTCCAAGTACGGCTGCAAGCTTCCCAAGTGAACCAGCGGAGTCCCTGAATGGCCAAGAAGTTCGAGTCCACCGAACGCTTCCTCAAGCCCGACCCCAAGTACCACAGCTTCCTGGTCGGCAAGTTCATCAACTGCCTCATGCGCCAGGGCAAGAAAAGCACCGCCGAAGGCGTCTTCTACCGCGCCGCCGCCGTCATCGAAGAGCGCAACCCCGGCATCGAATTCCTCAAGTTCTTCGAAACCGCCATCGCCAACGTCAAGCCCTCCGTCGAGGTCCGCTCCCGCCGCGTCGGCGGCGCCAACTACCAGGTCCCCGTCCCCGTCAGCCCCAAGCGCCAGATGGCCCTCGCCTTCCGCTGGATACTCGAAGGCGCCCGCGGCCGCAAAGGCCGCCCCATGCACCTTCGCCTCGCCGACGAGCTCTCCGACGCCCACAAGCACGAAGGCCACGCCGCCACCCAGCGCGAGAACACCCACCGCATGGCCGAAGCCAACAAGGCCTTCGCCCACTACGCCTGGTGACCTGGCCCGCCGGCCATCGCCACGACACACACCCCCGCAGCGGCCCGAAAGGGCCGCTGCTTCGCTTTGGCCCGGTCGGCAAGAGCTACCCGCTGAGCGCGGCCACCAGGTCGGCCAACTGCGCCGGGCCAAGCGCCTTCATCCCCTTCTCAGGAACCTTCACGTACCGCCAGGAAACCCCAGTGAGCCGGCTCGCGTTCTCGCACCACAGCTCGGCCGCCCGATCCTTGTGCTGCACCGTAACGTCTTCCCGCCCTTTCGTCTCCAGCAGGTAATGCGTCGCATCCGCAGCCACCGCAACGAAGTCGGGCTCGTAGTACCGCAGATTGCACGCCGAATCCGTGTACTCGATGTAGAAGCCGAACGGCTCCGGGAGCTTGGCAAAGGCCTCCACGTCCTCCGCGTGCTCCAGGAACCTGGCGAACGCCTTCTCGAAGTCGTTGACGCACGGGACCAGGTTGAACACGGTCTTGGCCGCGGGGATCGCGAGGCGCGAGAAGGGGAACGGCGGCGTCTCGCTCAGCCGCCGCCCCGCGTGGAGCAACTGCGGCTTCTTCGCCTCAATCAGCAGGCCCCGAAGGGCCTCCCCGAAGACCCTGACGGTGACATAGTGCGCGACATTGGTGCTGATCGCCTTGATCACTGCCCCCTGAGACAGGTCCACTACGCGTCCGAACGCCTTCGTCGCGAGGAACTCGCGCACTTTGGGCACCAGCACGGCGAACTGCGAGGGCAGCTTGACCTCCTGGGCGATGCGCTGCGCGTAGTAGCCGATCACCTCTTCCGCCGTCTGCGGCTCAGGAATGTGGTATTCACGGTCCACCAGCTTCTCGAGGGTCAGGAGGTCCCTGCCCTCGTATCGGAAGCTGTGCGCCGAAGAATCGTCCGAGGCGAGCGGGAGCACGGGCGAGGCGAACCCCGCGACGTCCAGCGCGGCAATCTCCTCGCCCAGCGACTTCTTCCGCACGAGCACGGGGCTGAGCACCGGCAGCGAGATGTCCTTGTCCAGCTTCCCCGGATCGGGCAGGATCGTGACGATCCGCAGCTTGTCCTTGCCCACCTCGAACGTGTCGAGCTGCAACCCCTCCTCGCGCTCCAGGTCGGCCACGAAATCAATGAACGCCTTGTTGCCAATCACGTCCACCCGCTCCTGGTAGTCCGCAGCCAGGTCGCGGAACATGAGCCGCAGGCCGCGCCCGATGGTCTGCTCGGGCAGGATGTTGGCCTTGGCCGTGTACGGGCGCAGGCCCACCACCACCGTCACGTTATTCACGTCCCACCCCTCCCGCAGCATGAGCACGCTCACGATGCAGCGGATGGGGTTGTCCGGCTCGTCAATCTCGCGGACGGCCTGTCGCGCGGCATCCAGGTCGCTCTTCGACACCTCGCCCTTCGTGTCCGTGTGGATGACCTGTAGCCCCTCCCCAGCGAAATCCTCGGGGAACTTGCCGCGCAGCCAATCGCCTACCTCATTGGCTTCCTTTGTGCTGTTCAGCATGACGAACAGCACGGGCTTGCGGGCCAGCGGCGCAAGCTGGTCCCGGTACTCGCGCCACCGCTCCACCCCAGCCGTCAGGTAGGCCTGAAAACGGGTCGAGGCGATCTTGGACGGCTGTTCTTCGATT
This sequence comes from Planctomycetota bacterium, assembly GCA_035384565.1. Lineage (NCBI taxonomy): Bacteria > Pseudomonadati > Planctomycetota > Planctomycetota bacterium. The sequence continues at coordinate 8,855 of DAOOIT010000108.1, forward strand.
CCCCTGGTGATGCCCTTGATGGGCCGCTTCACTATCCCGTCCTGAATCGCCTGCTTCAGCGGGTAGTCGAAAACGGTCCAGGTGAAGAGCGCGCCCTTGCTGTGCCGGGGCGTCGCCGTGAAGTCGAGCTGCGCCGCCAGCCCGCCCGGCACCTCAGCATGGAGCCGGCGGATGACGCCGTTCCACTCGGAATCCTCGTCGTGGGTGTGGTGCGCCTCGTCGTTGATCACCAGCAGCGGCCCGCCGCGCGCGGCGAGCCGCACATCGAAGGGCTCGACCTGCATCATGTTCGCCGGCGGCCTGGGGCCCATCACCGCCGCCATCGGCGCAGGCTCATCGTCCCCCTTCTTGTCGGGCCGGTCGTAGAGCTGCTGGATGTTGGTGAGATAGAGCGCGCCCTGTGAACCCGCCCGCTCCCCCTGCTCGCGGAGGTAGACCTGCATCTCCCAGAAGATCTCAAGTTCAGGCGGAATGACCGGGTCGGCCTTGAAGATGCGCCCCTCGCCGAAGTCCTTCCGCAGCCGCTCGAAGACGATCACGTTCGGCGCCACGATCAGGAAGCTCTTGGCATAGTCGTCCCGCGGCTCGGCCACGGCGTTGAAGTACTGCCAGGCCACGGCGAGGGCCATCACCTTGGTCTTGCCGGTGCCCGTCGCCATCTTCACGCAGTACCGCGCGAAATCGTCGTACCGAAGCAATCGAAGGCTGTGGGCGGGGCCTCCGTGCCCCGCGTCCCCTGCCGCATAGGACTCCAGCAGCGCCTTCTGCCGCCGGGCGCCCTTGACCTCGTACAGGTAGATCAGGGTCTCGATGGCCTCGCGCTGAAAGGGGTGGTAGGCGAACTTGCGCCCGTCGGGCAGGCGGTGATCCGCGAGGAACCAGTGATTCAGCAGGGTGCGCGTTGTGCCGGTAATCCCCTCGTAGTTGCGCTCCCGCCATCGGGTCACCTCGGCCCGGATGCCGGCCACGCACGGGGCCATCGTGAGCGACAGGTCCGGGATCAGCGGCGTCTCGGCGCCTTTCCTCCCGCGCGGCATGGCTCACCTCGCTTCTGTTGCTGTGCCGCACGATCGCGCGGCGCCCTCAACTCGCCACCTGGAAGTCCACCCTCCGTGCCTCGGGCACGCGCCGCGAGGCGTCGAGGATCTCAATGCCTACGAGATCCCCCGCCGCATCGTAGTCCAGGATCACCCCGGGCTTCCCCTCATCGCTTTCCGCCACGGGGCCGGGCTTCAGCTCGACGGTCAGCGTGTCGGTGTGGGGATCGTAGACCACCTTCATGGGCGGTCCTCCTTCTGCTCCATTATCTGCCAACCGCGCCTGCTGCGCAAGCCGGCTTCTGCCGCGCCATTGTGGGCGGGGCCTCCGTGCCCCGCGTCTTCTCCTGCTTCTTTTCGCGGGGGACAGAGCCCCCGCCCACAGCAGAGCCACGCCCGACACAGGCTGCCTCACTCCCTCAGGTACTGGGTGGCAATCAAGCCCCGGAACCGCGGATTCGCCGTGGACCATGGCCAGTCTTCGGCGCGAGCGCACAAGCCCTTGCGCACCGGGTTCTCATGCACGTACTGGATCTTCGCCCAGCACCACTCATCGGAGCGCAGCCGGTGATCGTGGTACTCGTCCTGCCACACCTTGCCCACCCGGGGGCCGTACGCGCGGCGCACGGCATTCCACACCGCCCCGCTCAGCCCATGCATGACCTCCTCCAGCGAGCGCTCATGCCCCAGCACCAGCACCCAATGGAAATGGTCCGGCATCACCACAAAGCCCAGAGGGTACGCCAGCGAGCGTTCGAGGTGCCAATGGATGCTGTCCGCGATCCCTTGAGCAACGGGCGGTTCCGCCAACGAAAGCTGCTGGCCCGCCAGGCGGCACTTGGTAATCAAGTAACCCGCCCCGGGCTCCGAGCGTCGCCCTATGCGTAGGCTTGCCTCGTGCGGCAGCTCATTCATCGCCCTTCCTCTGCTGGCTGGCCCTTTATGGGCGGGCCTCCGTGCTGTGGGCGGGGCCTCCGTGCCCCGCGTCTTGCCTTCCCTCCTTTCGCGGGGGACAGAGCCCCCGCCCACAAAGAGCGCCAGCCTGTGGGCGGGACCTCCGTGTCCCGCGTCTTCTCCCGTGTGGGCGGGGCCTCCGTGCCCCGCGTCTTCTCCTCCCTCTCTTCGCGGGGGACAGAGCCCCCGCCCACAGTTCCGACCTCACCTCACCTTCACCTTCAGCGCCTTCGTCGTGTCGTTGCCCAGGATGTCAATCACCTTGACGACCACCGTGTAGTCGCCGGGGGCCTCGTAGGTGTGGCTGGCCTCCTTCTCGAGCCCCTTGCTCCTGCGCGTGCGATACGTCTGCCACTCGTTGTGGAACGTGTCGCCCTTGAAATCCCAGTCCACCGCCCAGTAGTCAACCCACTGCTCCCAGTGGCGCACGGCCCTTCGCACCTCCTCCGACACGTCGTCGGGCGGAATCACGAAGTCGGTCAAGGCCAGGGTCGCCTTGCGCTTCTCCACCTTCGTCGCCACCGACAGCGCGGCCAGCTCGAAGAACTTGATGTCCCCCTGCTCGACGGCCCGCGGATCCATCACGTCGCGCGGGATGCGCAGGAAGCGCATCTGTATCTTCGCCGCCGCCGCCTGCTGCTTCGCCATCTCGTTGATCTCGAAGGCGAACTCCCAGCCCAACACATCCACCGCATTCGTCGTCGGCGCGTCCTGGCCCGTGCCCACGGCCTTGCGGAACTCCGCCGCGATGCTCCGCACGTCGCTCAGGCTCACCGGCGCATCCACCGTGCCCACATGCACCATCCGCCCCTCCCGCACCCCGTGGAGCCACGAGTAGCCCTGCACCGGCTTCGCGTGATACAGCTTCAGGATGAACTCCGTATAGGCCCTCTGCACTTCTGCCCCATTTGTGGGCGGGGCCTCCGTTGTGGGCGGGGCCTCCGTGCCCCGCGTCTTCTCTTCTCTCTCCTCGCGGGGGACAGAGCCCCCGCCCACAATCTCAGACCCTTTGGCGTCTTCCGCGTGTTTCGCGGGCATTTCTTCATTTCCCATCCCGTCTCCCGCCTTGCTCGTCCGTTTCCCCTCTTCTGCCCCATTCGCCTGATTCGCGCGATTCGCGGTCCCCTCTTCTTCACTCCGCACTCCGCACTCCGCACTCCGCACTCCGAACTCCCCCGCCTGCCACGCCTGCCGCTCGTACTTCCCCAGGTTCTGCACCACGAACGGCCTCACCCCCTCGATCTGGAGAAGCCGCTTCCGCGTCGTGTGGATCGCAAACCGGCTCAAATCGCACGCGATCCACCGCCGACCCAGCTTCTCCGCCACCACCGCCGTCGTCCCGCTCCCGCAGAAACAGTCCAGCACCAAATCCCCCTCGTTCGACGACGCCTTGATGATGCGCTCGAGCAAAGCCTCAGGTTTCTGTGTGGGGAAGGTAACAGCTTCCTTGCCACCCTTCACCATCGGTATGTCTTGCCACAGATTCGCCAGTGGCACACCCTCTTGCTCATCCAGGTAAACCTTGAGCTTCGGTATGCCTGCCGAGTTCCAGAAGATCCTGCCCTCGGCCTCAAGCTGCCGCATCTTCTCGATTGTGTATGACCAGTGGCGGCCGCTACGAGGGCGAACCCCCTTCCACTCGTAATCCGCCTTTGTCCCCTTTCTGTCGCCCGGGGCCATCAGGTCCGAGAGCGCGTACCGCCGGCCGCTGTCATCTACATTGCCATACGCTTTTCTCAGCCTCTCCTCGCTGTAAGGCAGGAACTGCGGTACCCATGTCGGTTTCTCGCCCTTCGAGTAGAAGAGGATCGTGTCGGTTACCACCGCCAGCGTGGTCCCCGCCTTGTTTGAGTCTTTTCTCTTCCAGATTATCTCGCTCTGGAAACGGTCCACACCGAAGACCTCATCCAGTACCGCCTTCGCGTAGAAGCTCACATGCCAGTCGAGGTGCACATAGAGGCTCCCGCTCTCAGCCAAACACTCGTGCAAGAGCACAACAGTATGGTGGAACCACTCCAGGTATGAATCAAGTCCCTTCCCCCACGTATCCCGATATGCCTTCTGCTCGATGATGGAGGGTTCTTTGGTGAAG
>DAOOIT010000109.1:0-6794 GCA_035384565.1 Planctomycetota bacterium
ATTCGCTACCTGGGTCTCGGTGAGCTGACGCCTCTCATCGGCGAGGAGTTTCTCGATGTCCTCCAGCTTTTGGCGGAGGTCCTCCTGAAGACGCCGGAGGTCATTGGCGAGGTACGGGCTGCGAGCGCGGGAGAGGGTCTCGACGAGGCGTTCGAGGGCCTGCGTGGCCTCGCCCTGGGGGGGAAGGGCGGAGGCGGGCCGCGCCTGGTCAATCAGGCTCGCCGCGTCGTCCATCCGCTTGCGGATCTGGTCGGCGGTGGCCTGGGAGAGGGCTTGGCCTACGATCTTGGCGACGGCGGGGTCCTTCTCGCCGATCCGCTGGGCCACGTCGGCCATCTTGCCTTCGAGGGCCTGCATCGAGTCGCGCGCGCCCTGCTGCGAGCGGGCGAGGCTGCGGGCGGCGCCCTTTTCGACGGGGGTGAGCTGGTCCTCGGGCTTGCCGAGGAGCTTGCGGGCCATGTCGGCGGTGCCCTCGTTGAGCTTCTTCTGCGCGAGGAGCAGTTCGCTCGCGTCGCGCACCAACTCGTCCACGTCGCTCCACTGATCGAACTTCGCCAGGGCACTGCGCAGGTTTTCGACGATCTGTTGTTGCCTGTCTGCCGCGGCGGCGAGGTGGCGGAGCTGCTCAAGACGCTCGTTGGTCTGGGCGGCCTTTCCGATCTCACGTGCGGCGTCGGGCATGTCGGCCTTGGCGGCCTGGCGCACCGAGTCGCCCAACTCCGAGGCCCGGCGGTGATCTACGGGGGTGCCGATCTTGTTCTGCTTCATGTCCTCGACAACGGTTTCGAGTTCCGTGGCGACAGCTTCAGCCGCCGCCGCGATCTTCATCTGTTCGCGCTCGGCGACGGTGGCCTGGCGGCGGTCGAGCTTCTCGCTGCCCCGCAAGTGCTCGACAGTGCCTTTCTCGGCCTCCTGGCGCCCGATGAGTTTCTTGATGCGCTCTTTGATCTCCTGCTGCTGGCGCTGGAGGAACGAGGCCATCTCGGCCCCTGAGATGACAGTGAGGAGGTACGTGGGCGAGCGCCCGACGTTGGGCCCCAGCGACTTGCCGCCCACCGTCTGTGTGTAGGCATCCTCGGCCTCGGCGTGGACGCGGAGGGTGTCGCGTTCCTTGAGGGCCAGGGACGTCAAGTCCCATTCGAACGCCTGCTCGACCTTCTTCGCGGGCGACTTCTGGTCGGGGAAGGCGTGGACGGCCGGCTTCTCCGTCTCGCCGCGCTGGTAGGCGAAGCGGGTGCGGGTGACGCCGTAGTCGTCCTCCACGGACAGGCGGATGGGCACGACAGCGTTCGGCGTGACCTTCCTGCTGGCGCCGGGCTGGGGCAGCTTGACCACGGGCTCGCGGTCGGGACGCACGTCGAGACGGTAGGTGGCGGGCGGCGAACTGCCCAGGCCGTCTGTGTCCACGAGGGCGATGGTGTACTCCTTCTGGCCCGCCTGAAGGGTGAACGAGCCGCGAAGGCGCGTGCGGGAAGGCTCGCCATCCTGCGCTACGAAAGCCAGTGGAACGGGCGGCTGGCCCTCGATGACGACGGCCGCGCTGCCCGGCGCGTCGGCGATAGGCTTGCTGGTGGTGAACTCGATGTCCACGGTCGAACCCGCCAGGGCGGCGATGGCTCCGCGGCCATCGGCTTGCACGCGCTCAGGCTCGCCTGTGTAGGCGGGGGCGCGAACGGTGAGACGTAGGTCCTCGATGCGCGGGCGGGTGCGCACGTCCACCCGGTAGGTACGGGTCGTGGCGTCGTCGCCGGTCACGTGGAATGAGAAGGGTTCGGCGACGGTTGCGAAGCAGGTTGGATAGGCCGCCTCGTCGCCCATGGGCACGCTGCGGGTGTTCACGCCGCCGGTGGCATAGCGGTAGTGAACCGCCACCCGTCGCGGCGGGCGCCAGATGGCGCCCGAAGAACGGGCCGCGCGGACCAGCAGGTTGAGGTCCTCGCCCTTCGGCACATGGATCTGGTCGCCTTCCAGGGCGAGCGGGCGGCCGTCCTTGTCGTAGGCCAGGACCGTGAGCTGGGTGCGCCGGGGCCACTCGACCGAACTGGTCGGGTCGAAAAACCGATAGGCGAAGATGGTCACATTTGCAGGGAACAGGAGCGTGTAGGAACTGGCCAGGGCCAGCGCCACCAAGGCCGCCAGGGCCCAGTATGCGGGCTTGCGGGCGGAGGCCACCTCGTGGAAGCGGAGCGGCGCGGCCTGGTGCCAGGCGTCGGAGGTCAGCCGGGCGACCATCGCCTGCGACAGCGGGGCGACGCTGGGCGCCCGTGCGAACTGCACGGTGGAGATCAGGCGGTCGCGCAGGGTGGGAAACTGACGCTCGACGAGGAGCGCCAGGTCGTCGTCGGCCATGCGCACGCGCAGCGGCAGGACCAGGTAACGCACGAGCGCGTAACCCCAGGCGCCCAGCGTGGCCAGCAGGAGCACGACACGCCCGGGGGTCTCGATCCTCGCGGCCCAGTCCAGCAGGAAAGCGGCGGCCAGGGCGCCCAGAGCAATGAGGATGACTCGGCTGGCGCCGGCCAGCACGACCAGCGCGCGGAGGCGGGCGCGCAGGGCGCGGAGTTTGCCGTGCAGCTCATTCGGGGCCAACGGGTGCCTCCTTCCTCAGCAACGCGGCCTCCTCGGCCCCGAGCCGCTGGAAGATGGGCAGGTACTGGTAGGGGAGCTGGAGCACGAGACAGGCCATGGCGGTGCCGTAGGCCTCGCCGAAGGTGTCTTGCCAGCTTCCGTTGGCCTCCTGCGTCTCGGTGAGTTCCTTCGAGATGGCGGGGTAGTAGGCGCTCCAGTAGCGGCCGCCGGCGTGGTAGGCGGCCTGCGAGGCATAGTAGTGGGCATAGGAGTAGTAGTGGCTGATCGGCCCGCGGTGAGAGATGTTGCGGGGCGTCTCCTGTTCGAACAGGGCGAGGGCACGCTTGAGCTCGGGGCAGTCGAACTCGCCGGCGCCGTAGAGCGAGCTGACGCCGGCCGAGAGCAGTGCGTAGGACCCGCGCGAGCGGCTGTGGAGCATGTAGCAGAAGGAGCCGTCGGGCAGGCAGCTCTGCTTGACGTAGTTCACCGCGCGGTCTATGCACTCCTTGGGCACCTTGATGCCGGCGTTGCGCGCGGAGCGCAGGGCCATGATCTGGCACACGGTCACCGAGATGTCCGACTCGGCCAGCGGCGAGGGGTCGTAACGCCAGCCGCCGTCGGCGTGCTTCTGAGAGCGCTGGATGAGGGCGACGGCGAGGCGGAGCTTGTCGGCGATGTCGGGCCGCTGCGTCATGCCATAGGCTTCGCCGAGGAAGAGTGTGGCGAAGCCGTGCTCGTACATGCGCGAGTCGGCCCCGGCGCTGATGTAGCCGTCGCGGCGCACGTTGCTCAGGATGAAGTCGAGGCCGCGGTCAATGTTCTCGCCGAACTCGCCTCGCCCGGGCTGGCTGCCGTTGGCCATGAAGGCCATGCAGGCCAGCGCGCTCACGCCCACGTTGCGGCTGTAGCCGCCGCGGCCCGACCACGAGCCGTCGCGGTTCTGCGTGCGCGCCAGGTACCGCAGGCCGTCGAGCACCACCTGCCGTGTCTTCTCGGAGAGCGCCATCTTCGGCAGGCCGCTGGTGCCCGCACTCGCCGCACAGGCGACGGAGGCCCAGAACCACAGCATTCGGCGCGTCGTCCTCATGCGAGCATTCCTCGCTTGCGGAACCACCATTCGGAGCACACGAGGCTCAGGAAGATCACGAGCAGGACAGGGGCGTCCACGAGGGGGTCCTGAACCTCCGTGGTGAGTTCCTGGCCTGCCGCCTGGATTCGGGGGGCCAGGGTGTCGAGCTGGTCGAGGCGCAGGAACTCTCCCCGCGTGGCGGCGGCAATGTCGCGCAGCGTGCGGGCGTCCATGGTGGGGTGCTGGAACTCGGTCTCGGGCAGATGGATGTCGAAGGTCACCGATTCCTGCTCGTTGCCGAGGGGGAGCGAGAGGAGGGTGGAGCCGGGCCGGCTGGCGACGAACGAGCCCTCGAAGATGCCGGCGCCCTGGCGGCTGGGCAGGAGGCGAACGGCCTCGGCCGACGCCCCGGGCGCCTCGAGGCGCGCCTCGACGGCCTCCGCCTGTAGAGGGCGAAAGGCGTCGTCGAGGCACTGGGCCTGGACGACGACCCGCTCGCCGAGGGTGTAGGAGCGCTTGTCGGTAGCGAGTTGGATGCGGCGGCTACCGCCCAGGATGCGGTAGGAGCCGACGTAGTTGATTGCCTGGACCCAGAAGCGGTTGAAATAGACGTCCCCGACCCAGAAGCGCCAGCGCCACGTGCCGTCGAGGGCGCAGTAGAGGGTGCGGCCCGGGTCGTAGCGGCCGACCACGATGAGCGGCATGGGGCCGCGCTCGTCGCGGTCGTACGGGTGTTCCGCGAGGACGACCGCCGCGGGCTTGGCTCGGGTGACCGGGTGGTACCAGTAGCAGCCGGGGAAGCCCTCCCAGACCTTCTGGCTCTCCTCGGGCGTGTCGGCCAGTTGCGTGATGCCGTGGACGCGGCCCTGCTCGGTGAGGCGCGCGCGAAACGGCTCCTTGAGGGTCTTGGCGGCGAGGAGATCGGGTTGGGGCGCCGCCCCGCTGGGGACGACGGGGAGGAGTTCCTCGATGGCGGTGCCCTTCCAGACCTCGGGCGGGTGGAAGCTGCCGGCGACCAGGATGAAGCCGCCCCCGAACTGGCCCACGAAGGCTCGCAGGTCGGCGAGCTGCTCGGGGCGCAGCATGGTGGGGTCCACGTCGCTGAAGACCACCACGTCGAAATCGAACAGCTCCTCGCGCGTCTCGGGGTAGTGGGTGATCCGGCGGCTGCCCTCCTGAATGAAGTCGGGGTCGGCCGATTGGAGGAAGCAGCTCAGGAGGATGGACTTGTCCACGATCAGGGCGTTCTTGAGGAAGCGGTAGAAGTAGCTGGGCTGGCCAGCCACGAAGAGCACCTTGGTCCGGGCGTCCTTGACGGTGAGGACGTGGCGCGAGGCGTTGTTCTCGGTGCTCAACTCGCCCGGCTCGGGGGGGATCTCGACGGAGAAGCGGAAGGTGCCCGCCGCCTCTGGGGTGTAGCGGATGGGGATGGTCTGCGGGCCGTCGCCCTCGATGCGTGAGCGCACGGTGTTCACCAGCTTGCCGTCGGCCTTGAGCAGCACGTCCACGTCGCCGCGAAAGCCCTTCGCGGCGACCACGGCGCTGAAGGTCACCTGATCGTCCTTCCTGGCGGTGGTGGGGGCGAGGATCTTGACGACCTCGATATCCTTGGCCTCGTCGGCGGCTCCGACGCCGACGGTGAAGACGGGGAACGATTCGCCGTGGACGGCGGGGAGGCGGCGCGCGATCTCCATGGCCGAGGGGTCTACATCCTGCGTCCGGCCGTCCGTAATCACGATGGCGGCGGCGATGCGGTGGCCGCGAAGGGCCTCGGCCATCTCACGCAGCGCGGCGCCGAGCAGCGTGCGGTTGCCGGCGGGTGCGACTACCGGCGGCGGGTTGCCGGCTTCCTTTGCGCGCGCGGCCTGTAGGTCCACGCCCCGCACGTCGCCGGCGAAGGTGGCGACGCGGAGCTTGCACTGCTTCGAGAGCTTGCCCAGGAGGTCAACGGCAGGATTCGCCAGAGCCCGGTTCACGAGGTCGGCACGGGTCTGGTCATCCAGCGTGGCCTCGTCCACGCCTGCGATGCGCGTCAAGGCGGAGCGCAGCGCAGGGTCCGAATACCGGTCGCGCAGACGCATCGAGAGGGAGTCGTCCAGGAGGACGACTACGTAAGCCTCCTTGAACTCGCTCTTGTCAACGGCTAGAATCGGTTTGAAGAGGATGAGGAGCACGAGGGCGATCACCAGGCATCGGAGGACGGCCAGGACGGCCTTGCGGCGGCGCGTGGCCGTGCCCTTTTCGCGGCTGTAGAGAAAGGCGACGAGCCAGATGGCGGCGACGGCGGCCAGCAGGATGACCCAGGTGGGCCAGGGGTTTGCGAGCTTGAGGCGCACGCCCGTGCCTTCCGCGATCTCGCCGCGGTTGATCCCGAGCAGCCAGCTCAACACCGAACGCCACACGCCCCGACCACCTAAGTGCAGGAGAACTCGTTCCTTGGGTTCAGCCTCTATCCTATCACTATACGGCCCGGCGCGGGGGAGATCAAGCCCGATTGGGCCGGCCGCTCAACGTTAGTCGAGGCCGGGACTGCGGTGGTTCCAATCCAGGAGTTAGCAACGAAAGGTGGCCGCGATGAAGTCTGCCACGGAATACCTGTGGTTCACCACCCGTAAGCCGCGCGAGTATCTCAACATCACCGACAACGTGGAGGAGGTCGTGCGCCAGAGCGGCATCCAGGAGGGCCTGGCGCTCGTCTCCGCCATGCACATCACCGCAGGAGTCTACGTGAACGACGCCGAACCAGGGCTGATCCAGGACATTGACGCCTGGCTGGAGGAGCTGGCTCCGAAGGGGCCGAACTACCGCCATCACGGGACCGGCGAGGCGAACGGCGATGCGCACCTGAAGAGTCTGCTGGTGCACCACGAGGTGATCGTGCCAATCACTGCGGGCAAGCTGGACCTTGGGCCATGGCAACAGATCTACTATGCGGAGTTCGACGGACAGCGGCGCAAGCGTCTGGTGATCAAGGTGATAGGGGAATGAAGCCGAATTCCATGCGGGGCTGCCCGCGGCGGTGGCGCGTGCCGCAGATGGGCGTGGAACCATGTGGCCAGAGGGCCCCGGTGCAAGATTGCATAGTTGTTCAAGTATGCAATCGCTTCCCCGGGGTCTGCGGTGGCGCTCGGCTGGTGGAGGAGGATTGCACGGTGGG
>DAOOIT010000109.1:6804-12845 GCA_035384565.1 Planctomycetota bacterium
CATCAGCCTGACGTAGCGTGCACCGCGCGCTGCACAGGGAACCGGCGCGCGGCGACGGAACAGAATTGCATACCTGTTCAAGTATGCAATCCCTCCCTCCTGCCGCGATGCCCGTGCCATTCGCCCTATCTCGTGCCCCCGGAGGACAACGGATGATTCGTCTCGCCCTCGTCGGCTTCGGCGGCTACGGCTGGAGCCTCGTTCAGGCGATCAATCAGGCAAGGGACGCCGTTGGCTGCCGCCTCATCGCCGCGGCCGATGCGCGCCTGTCGGCCCTGCCCGAGAAGGCTGAAGCGCTGTCGCGGGCAGGCGTCGAGCTGTTCAGCGACCCGCTGGCGATGTTTGAGGCACTCCGAGGCAAGTGCGACGCCGCCTACATCGCCACGGGCATCCCGAGCCACGCGCCGCTCACCATCGCCGCTGCGCGGGCGGGCCTTCACGTCCACCTCGAGAAGCCCCCCGCCGCGACGGTCCAGGAGGTGGACGCGATGCTCGCTGCCCTCGACGCCGCCGGTCGTTTCTGTCTCGTGGGCTTCCAGGCACTCCATGGCGACGACATTCGGTTCGTCAAGAGCCGCGTGGCCTCGGGGCGGCTGGGCCGTGTGAGGTCGCTCGTGTGCCATGCCGGGTGGCCGCGCAACCAGGCCTACTACACCCGCAATGACTGGGCGGGAAAGCTGAGGGTGGAGAGCGCGGTGTACGGAGACCCAGCTCACAGGGCCTGGGTGCTCGACGGGCCCGCGACCAATGCGCTGGCGCACCAGATCACGAATATGCTGTTCCTCGCGTCGCCAGAGGCGAACCGCCTTGCCACGCCGGTGAGCGTGCGGGCCGAATTGTACACCGCAGGCCCCGTAGAATCGCACGACACCTGTGCCATCGAGATACACACGGCCGAGGGCCCCACGAGCCTGTTCCTCGCAAGCCATTGCTCCGACGCCAACTTCGGCCCGGTCATCGAGATCGAGGCCGAGCGGGGCCATGTCCGCTGGACCATGCGCGACGGGGCACGTGTGTGCTACAGCGATGGGCCGGAGGAGACCTGCCCCGCTGACAACGGCGCCGCGAAAATGATCGCCAACTTCGCCGAGGCCGTGCGGGCGAACGACCGGTCGCTGCTCCGCTGCGACTTGGCGGAGACGCGGAAGTTCGTCCTCGCGCTCGACGGCGCCCACGAGAGCAGCGGCCGTATCCATCGCATCGCGGCCGACCATGTGCGGCGTGTGGGGGAGGGGGGCGAGATGCGGACAGTGGTCGAGGGTCTGGACGCCGCGCTGCGCTGCGCCGCAGCGGCGCGGGCGCTGTTCAGCGAACTGGGCACCCTCCCTTGGGCCGTCGCCACCGAGCCATTCGACCTCACGGGCTATTCGTCCTACCCGCGCCGGATCAAGGGGGAGTGACCGTCGAAGGGCGCCCGCCTATCGGGCAGGGTCTGCCGGGCAGATCGCTCTGGCCATAAGCCTTGCGGGCGACGACAGTTACGGCCAATCCGCGCCGCGGGCAGTCAAAATCTGGGGGCAAAAACGTTGTACATCTGGGGATGTAGGGAGGAATGGTATCGGCTTGGCAGCGCCTATGCGGACGGCGAAGCGCGGTCAGCTTCATTTTTTTACCCAACAGATTTGGGGGGTATTGCCATTGTACATATGGGGGGAATGCCCGACGGGTCGGGCGATGACTTCTTGTGACACTCTCGGTGGCCCGGAAGGGCACTTGACAGCGGGGCCGCCGGTCGCTAGAGATGAGGTCCACAGGACGAGGGTTCCCCCGGCTGTGCGGAAAGGATGAGCGAGATGTCGCAGGATACCGACCGGCTGTACCAGCAGCGGCTGGCGCGCTACGTGGCGGCGATGAAGAAGGAGAAGCCCGACCGCGTGCCCATCCGCCCCTTTGCCGCCGAGTTCGCCGGCAAGTACGCCGGCTACAACAACCAGCAGGTCACGCACGACGTGGACCTGGCGTTCGACGCGATCATGAAGTGCTGCCGCGACTTCGACTGGGACGCGACGGTGGGCAACATGGTCTACGTGTGGACCGGCCTCACCGAGGCGGCGGGGCTGAACTACTACGCCATCCCGGGCATAGACAAGCCGCCGACCGCCGCCTTCCAGTACATCGAGCCACCCGACGAGGAGTCGGCCTTCATGAAGGCCGATGAGTACGACGAGTTCATCGCCGACCCCACGGGCTTCGTCGCCAACGTGTGGATGCCGCGGGCCAACCGCTACGTGGTGCCGCTGGGCGAGCCGAGCACGGCGAAGAACAACCTCGCCTGGCTCAAGGGCGGCATGGCCATGCTCCACTACTTCAACAAGTTCGGCGCGCAGATCGGCCGCATGAAGAACGAGACCGGCACCGTGCACGCCATCGCCGGCTGCCTGAAGGCGCCGTTCGACATCCTGGCCGACAAGTTCCGCGGCTTCCGCCAGCTCTGCGCGGACATCCACCGCCAGCCCAAGAAGGTGCTCGCCGCCTGCGAGGCGCTGCGGCCCCACATGTACTTCAACGCTGTTGCCGGCGCCGACCCCACGAAGACCGTGCCCATCAGCATCTGGCTGCATCGCGGCTGCACGCCGTTCCTCTCGCCCAAGCAGTTCGAGACCTTCTTCTGGCCCACTTGCAAGAAGATCATCGAGGACCTGCATGCGGAGGGGCGCCAGGTGCTCTGGTATGCGGAGGGCGACTGGAATCCCAACCTGAAGTACATCGCCGAGCTGCCCGACAAGAGCATCATCTACCACGTGGACCGCGCCGACCCCTTTGAGGTCTACGAAAAGGTCGGCCACAAGTTCGCCATCAGCGGCGGCATCCCGAACGACCTGCTGGCCTACGGCACGCCCGACGAGGTGCGCGCGAGGTGCAAGGAGGTGATTGACCGCGTGGGCAAGAACGGCGGCTACATCATGGACGCCGGCGCCATCATGCAGGACGACTCGACCATCGAGAACGTCAAGGCCATGACCGAATTCACTGTGGAATACGGAGTGTACCGGTAGAAGCCATCGCCCGTGACGCGCAGGCGTGTTGTGCGCGTTTTCACGGCGGATGAATGGAAGACTGGATGAGTGGATGGGTGTCAGGCAATCACGCATTCCTCCATCCATCCAACCATCCCCTCTGGTTACGGCCTCGGGCCGCCTCAGGAGAGAATCGAATGCCGCAGAGAGAGCCGAAGAAGGCCATCAAGCCCGGCGTGTGCTTCCCGTGGGAGGAGAAGGTGAAGGAGTACCCCAGGATTCTGGGCGATCCCAAGATCGTGCAGAAGGCCTGGGAGGAACTCGACAGCCTGGCGTACCTGTACCTGTGGTTCTGCGTCATGCAGTCCTAGATCCCAACTTCCCGCGGGTTTGCAGCCCGCGAGAGGTTACGAACGGAAGGAGGCCCCCGAATGGCGAAGCCGGGCGCGATTGCGAAGGCGATGAGCGCCTTGAAGGAAGACCAGCTCAAAGCCCTCATCCAGAAAGCCATCAAGGCCAAAGTGCCCGCGGCCGACATCGTGGCCGAGTGCCGCGCCGGCCTCGGCGAGGTGGGCGAGCGCTTCAACAAGGGCGAATACTTCATCTCCGAACTCATGTTCGCCGGCGAGATCATGAAGGACGTGATGGCCCAGCTCGCCCCGCTGCTGAAGAAGGCCACGAAGGCCAAGGCCAAGGCGGGGGCTAAGCAGATCGTCATGGCGACCGTGCGCGGCGACATCCATGACATCGGCAAGGACATCGTGGTCCTCATGCTCCGCGGCGCAGGCTACGAGGTCACCGACCTCGGCGTGGACGTGAAGCCCGAGGAGATCGTGGCGGCGGTGAAGAAGAGCAAGGCGTTCATGGTGGGCCTGAGCGTCTTCCTCACCACCTGCTGCAAGGCGCTGGAGGACACGGCAGTTGCGCTCAAGAAGGCTGGTCTGCGCGAGGGCGTGAAGATCATGATCGGCGGGGCGGCCGCGAGCGACCTGGTGGCCCAGCGCACCGGCTGCGATAGCTATGGCGCCACCGCCGTGGACGCCGTGGCCCTCGCCAACGCCGCGGCGGGGTAGGACCTCGGGACAATGACACGGACCTACACGGACGGACACTGACGGAAGCCCCAGGAGGCAGCTAATCAGTCGTCTGATGAGGGAGGTAGCTCAGCGCTGATCGGCTGGGCCAAGGATGGCGATAGGGACGTGGATGAGGGTTGTGCGGTCGGCGGCGAGGCCCTTCTTGATGGCCTTCGATAGCTGCTCAGACGTGTCGGCTCGGACGCCGATGGCGCCGAAGGCTTCGGCGAGTTTCGCGTAGTCCACCTCGGCCAGGCGGCTGGCGAGGATGCCGTCGGGGCCGTAGGCGGCGCGCTGGCCGCTCACCACGATGCCCCAGGCCCGATCGTCGGCCAGGACGATGACGAACGGCGCCGAGTGCTTCACTGAGGTCTCGAGTTCGGCGATGGTGAAGCCGAACGCTCCGTCGCCGGTCAGGAGCAGCACGGGGCGCTTTGGGTAGGCCAGCTTTGCTCCAATTGCGCCGGGGAGGCCCCAGCCGACAACCGCGCTGGCGCCGCAGGTGAGCCAACGGCTCGGATAGCAGTCGGCCAACGCCATGTGCGCCCACTGGCCAATGTTCCCCCCGTCAATCAGGAAGAGCAGTTCCTCGCTCAGGAACGGGCGGATGGCGTCCACGACGTGGCGGCCAGTCATCCGCGGTGTGGCAGAGGTCAACCGCGAACGCTGCGGATCTGGCGAATGGGATTCGCACGATTCCAGCGATTCGCGGTTTGCTCCCGCGAGCCAACGGCGGCGGAAGGCGGCGTCGCGGCGGCGGGCCTCGGCGAGCCAGGTCCTGTGCGGCCTGGCGCCGAGACGCCGCGTCGCGTGAACAAGTTGGCCGAGGACCGTGCACGGGTCGCCCAACAGCTTCACGTTAGGCTCGGCGCCGCTGCGCAACTCGGTGGCGTCCACGTCAATGCGGATGATGATGGCCCTCTCGGCGACCTTGGGCGGGAGTGCGAAGCCGATGCGGTAGTCGGTGCGGCAGCCCACGAGGAGCACGAGGTCGGCGTCGGGCAGAAGCCGCGGCTCGCCGCTGGCCGCGCCCACGACGCCCAGGAAGTAGTCGGCCGGCTGCTCCACGCAGCCACGGTCCCAGATGGGCACGACGACGGGGATCGAGGTGAGGCGGGCGAACTCGTCCAGCTCGTGCCCGGCCTCGGCGTAGAAGGCGCCGGTGCCAGCGACGAGGACGGGGCGCCTGGCCCTGGCGATGAGGCGCGCCGCCTCGGCCACGAGGTCGGGGTCCGCGGCGGCGTCCTGCACCACCTCGCCCGGGCCGGGGCGCACGCGGATGGCCTTGCCTTTCGGAATCTCTGCCGACAGCACATCCACAGGGATCGAGAGGCAGGCAGGGCCGGGGCGGCCGCTGGTGGCGGCGGCGAGGGCCTCGCGGACACAGAAAGCGACCTTCTCGGGCTCCAGGACGCGGCGCGCGTACTTGCACAGCGGCCGCGCGAGGGCCAGGTGGTCGAACTCCTGGAACTTGCCCAGGTCGTCCTGCGATGAGGGGCTCTCGCCGGTGAGGAGGAGCACGGGGGCCCCGTCGAACCACGCGTTGGCGATGCCCGTGAGGGCGTTGACGTGCGCGATGCCGCTCGAAACGGCGACGACGCCCACGCGGCGCGTGAGGCGGGCGTAGGCGTCGGCGATGTAGGCCGCGGCCTGCTCGTTGCGGGTGTCAATCAGGCGGATGCCCGCGTCGCGGCAGGCCAGGTAGAGCGGGTTCAGCCCGTTTCCGCTGAGCGTGGCGAGGAATTCGACGTTTCGCTCGCGAAGCGTGAGGGCGAACAGATCGGCCCCGGTCATCGGTCGGTCCTCCTGGCGTTGTGGCAGCTTGGGTTCACGTGGTCGTGCTCGAGGAGGCGCACGTTCACGAGACGCGAGGCGGCGGTCCAGTGCCTTCGCGGCGCGGGCGCGCGGCATCGCTGTCCCGCGTGGGTTCCCGCACAGGCCTAGGAGCCTGTTCAAGAATCCCCGTGGGCTGCGTTGCCGGCGCCAGCGGGGCGGATGCAAGGCGCGG
>DAOOIT010000110.1 GCA_035384565.1 Planctomycetota bacterium
GCGGATCGTCGGCGCGGCAGGCGATGCCGTAGACGGTCTCGGTGGGGAAGGCCACGAGAGCGCCCCCCGCCACGGCCTTCGCCGCCTCCTCGATCCGGGCCAGGCCTTCGGGGTCAAGGCTCGCTTTGAGCACTCGGGCCTTCATTCATCACCTCGTGATAGACTCGAAGGGTTCCCTCGACCATGCTTTGGGCGCTGAACTCCTGCTCCACGTGGCGGCGGCCCGCTTCGGCGAGGCGGCGGCCCAGCTCGCGGTCGCGCAGCAGCCGCACGATGGCGTCGGCGAGGGGCTCCGGCTCCCGCGGCGGCACGAGCAGCCCTGTGGCCTCGTGGCGGATGATCTCGGGCAGGCCGCCCGCCGCTGCGGCCACCACGGGCCGCCGCATCGCCAGGGCGTCGAGCACCGAGGTGCACAGCCCCTCGAGGTGCGAGGACATGACGAATACGTCGAAGAGGGCCAGCCATTGCGGCACGTCGGTGCGAAAGCCCGTGAACGTCACGGCGTGGCGGATCCCGAGCTCGGCAGCCTGGGCCTCCAGCGCGCCGCGGAGTTCGCCGTCGCCGACGATGAACAGGCGCGCCTTCGGCTCGGCCTCCAGCACGCGGGGCATGGCCGCGAGGAGATACCGCTGGCCCTTGTGGTCGGCCATGGCCGCCACGTTGCCGATCACGGGCGCCTCGGGCGCCACCGCAAACTCCTCGCGCAGGCGGCCCGGCGGCACGGCCTCGAAGCGCGCCAGGTCAATGCCGCTGTGCACCACGGCCACCTTGCCCGGCTCCACGCCCGCCTCCAGCAGCACCTGGCGCACCGCCTGCGAGATGGCGATGAAGCGGTTCACGCCGTGGTGGTACTTGAACCCGCTGATCAGGTTTGTCGCGACGCCGAAGTCCACCCGCCGCGACACCACGGTGCGGCTGCGCCGCGCGAGCGCGGCCGCCGCGCAGCCGAGGGCGTGCGCGTGCGAGGTGTGCATGTGCACGATGTCGAACCCGCCCCTGCGGATGAGGCGCCGCAGCGCCAGCACGGCCCGGAAATCGGCCTCCCCGCGCATGCGCACCTCGGCCACCTCCAGGCCCGCCGCGCGCGCCCGCTCGGCGAGCGGCGAGCCCGGCTGGCAGGCCACCACCGCCTCGTGGCCGCGGGCCTTCAGCCCGGTGACGAGGTACATCACCTGCTGCTCGCCGCCGCGCCAGGTGCGCTCGCTGTCAATGTGCAGCGTCTTCAGCGTGCGTGTCCTCGCGCTCGAGTTCGGGGCGCCACGATCACCGGGAAGCGCCCATGTTGCCGTGGCCGACCAGACGGCGCACCTCGGGCTTCCTGACCCTGGCGCCATTATAGCAGAATCGGGAGGGAAGGTCCCCGCGAATCCAGCCCGCGACGCAGGTCCCCAGGCGCCGTCTGCTCCTCGCTTGCGTTACCCCATGAGAGCGCAAGGGATGCAGAGGGGCAGGGGCGGCCACGGGAGCCCCGGCGCGCCCCAGCGCCATACTTGCTCAACCTGGAGGGGGAGGAAATTGAGCAAGTATGGGCAGAAAGGCCGCCGAGCCGTCCGGATCGCCAAAGCGCCATACTTGCTCAACTCTCCGCGGCGGTAGGGTTGAGCGAGTATGGCGGCGCCGTGTCTGGCTTCCAGGACGCCAGGAGCCTGTCCGAGAATCCGCGTGAGGCTGCGACGCCGCCGGTTCGGGCCGCACGCAAGGAGCGAGGAGGAGGCGATGCAGCGGAGAGCATCGCAGACGACGAGCGACACCGCGGACGGCCTGAAGTCGCGGCGTCCCTTCGGGTTGCGGCGTCAACGGGCCGGCTGCCACGCTGCGGCTCCTCAGCGATGCATTCCAGGGCATCGCCTGCGTCGCCGCGCCTCGCATCCAGCCCGCTGACGCCGGCAACGCAGCACACGGGGATTCTTGGACAGGCTCCTAGCGACGATTGGGGGGAGGCACCAGGATTGGAGGGCACTCCTTGGGCTGCCGCGGGCGTTGACAGGGGAGGGCGCGCCTCTATAATCTGGAAGCAGGCGCTGGCACTGGGAGGCAACTCGCGCCCCTTGGCGGGGCCCGGGCCTACCCGCCTCGCGGGTACGGAGCACGGAGAATGGCGGACCTGGCGGCTGCCTGCCGCACGGCGGCAGCGTTGGGCGAAGCAAACTGATGCGCCGAAAGCCCGACACGGCAGGTGGTTACAGCCCGGTCGCCCGTCAGCGGCGACCGGCGGGCACACTAGTTGCTTGCAGCATAGCTCATTGCGGTGGGACTCTGGCCCAAATGGTCCCACACGTCCTCCGCGGGCCACGCATTGGGGGCGACGGGGTTCAGGTGACACTCCACGGACACAACCCGCGCACGCCGGCCGCTCGCGCCGCGGTCGGCTGCGTCCGCGGCCGCAGCCTCGGTGTGAGCCTCACCGTGCACCTCTGCGTCCTGCTGGGCGCCGCGCTCCCGGTGCGCGCGGGACGCGTCATTGCCCCGGACCTCCAGCGCCTCACGCAGGATAGCGAGGCCATCATCCACGGCCTCGTGCTGAGCACCCAGGCTCGCTGGGTGGACGATGCGCGCGGGCGCCGCATCCGCACCTACGCCACGGTCCGCTGCCACCAGTGGCTCAAAGGCCAGGGCGGCAACGAGGTGGTGGTCGAGCTTCCCGGCGGCCTGGTGGGCGAGATTCGCGAGCGGGTCACCCCCGCGGTGCGCGTCAGCCGCGGCGAAGAGGTCGTGCTCTTCCTCAAGGGAGACCCATTGCGACCCGCCGCCGGCGTCGCCAGCAAGTTCCTCGTCGAGCGGGGCGCGGCCCACGGGCTCCTGGGGGTCATGCCCCTGCCCGAACTGGTGAGCCAGGTGGATGCTCTCACCGGCCGCAGGCCGCGGCAGGCCGTCAAGCCGCGCCCCGAGCCCGCCCAGCCGCAGGCCCCGCCACTTCGCCTCAAGCCAGAGCCGAAGGCGGGCGCTGCCGCGCCCAAGCCCGACGCCTCCCAGAGCGCCACGCACCTGGCCGCCGCGGCGGCCAAGGCCCTTGGCCCCGTCCTCCCCGCCGCAGGCTGGACGACCATCAAGAGCGAAACCTTCGACGGCGCCTGGCCGAACGACTGGGCGCTGTACGGCAACATCGGCACTCCCGCGATCACCTGGGGGCAGGAGGACTACTACAGGAGGTCGGGCAACTACAGCGGCTGGGCCGCGGGCGCCACCCACAACCCCTTAACCCAATCGTTGCCCAAGCCGGCCAGCGGCACCCTCATCAGCCGGATGACCTACGGCCCGTTCGACCTCCGCGGCGCCACCGACGCCCGCGTCACCTTCTGGACAACCTATCAGTTGGCGGTCAACGACAAGCTGCGCTGGGAGGTGTCGAAGGATGGCAGCAACTTCTACGGCGGCTTCCAGGGCGAGGGCAACACCCTCGGCACCTGGAGCCAGGTGACCCTCGACCTCAAGGCCGTGCCCACCCTCGGCAACCTCTGCGGCCACGATGGCATCTACTTCAGGCTCCAGTGCGACTCCGACGATGAGGGGGCCTGGGTCAAAGGCCCCTTCGTAGACGACCTGCTCATCGAGAAGTACGTGGTGGACAACATGCCCGACGTGGCGATTGACGCCTTCAGCATCACCCCGCGCCAATCGTCCGTGGGCACGGAACTGACCGCCTCGGTGACCGTGCGAAACGCGGGAACAGGCACCCTGACCCAGGACTTCGCCGTGGATTTCTACCGGAACCGCACCTCGGCCCCCGGCAGCGGCGACGCGGGCGACTACACGTGGACAGTGACCGACGACCTCGCCCCGGGCGAAACCCGCGTGCTCACGTGGAACTTCACACCGGCGGCCTATGGAACCTATCACGCCTACGTGGCCGTGGACCGCGCCAACACCCTCCCCGAATACGACGAGGCGAACAACAGGCGCGGGCCCCTCTCCTACTACGTCATCCAGGCCAACTGGCAGGCCGTGAAGATCGAGGACTTCGAGGGCCTGTGGCCCAACGACTGGGCAGTGAACAGCAACTTCACCGACGGCACGAACCTGATCACCTGGGCGCCGCAGACCTGGCTCGCCGTCGGCGACAGCAAAGCGGGCGGCGGCCAGGCCAACTCCGTGGACCCCGCCAGCACCCCCGGCACGATGTGGGCGGGGGGCATCCTGGGCACCATGACCTACGGCCCCTTCAGCCTCGTGGGCTGCACCGACGCGCGCGTGCGATTCTTCGTGTCCTACGACCTCGGCGCCGACGACAAGATCCGCTGGGAGGCGTCAATCAACGGCACCGCCTTCTACGGCCTCAACTACACCAACGGCAACACCCTGCCTGGCTGGTCCGAGGTGACGTTCGACCTCAAGAGCGTGCCCACCCTCGGCAACCTCTGCGGGCAGGCCACCGTCTACTTCCGCCTCGTCTGCGAATCCGGCAGCACCGACGGTGGCAACAAGGGCCCCTTCGTGGACGACATCGTGATCGAGCGCTACGGCGCCAGCCTGCCCTGGATCACCTCGATCTCCCCGGGCAGCGAGTCGGCGGGCACCAACTCCCAGGTGACGATCACCGGCACCAACTTCGGCACCCAGGGCGCAAACAGCCGCGTGCAGTTCTTCCAGGCCGCGGGCAACCCCAAGCTCAATGCCGCGATCGTCTCGTGGTCCAACACCGCCATCGTGTGCACCGTGCCCGAAGACGCCTCGAGCGGCCCCGTCACCGTCAGGAACCAGGCCGGCGGCGAGAGCAACAACTACACCTTCGTCGTCACCTTCGGCTACGGCGGCATCAAGTGGCCCGGCAGCAGCCCCACCCTCACCTACCGCATCAACGAGAACACCGCCGACTGCACCGGCGAGGGCGCCGCCGTGCAGGCCGCCTTCGCCACCTGGAACGCCGCGGGCGCCGCCTTCGCCTTCGCCTACGGCGGCACAACCTCCGCCACCAACGCCAGCAACAACGGCATCAACGAGATCTTCTGGGACACGACGCCCGAAGACCCCAACGCGACGGCGCTGAACACCACCTGGTTCACCGGCAGCACCATCCTCGAGAGCGACATCGCCTTCAACGACGAGAAGCTCTGGAGCACCGCCGGCGCGTCGAACGCCCAGGACGTCGAGAGCATCGCCCTGCACGAGCTGGGCCATTCGCTCCAGCTCAGCGACCTCTACGGCACCGTCGACTCGTATAACGACTCGGGCAAGGTGCTCTACGGCCGCGGGCTCATCGGCGGGCAGAAACGCAGCCTGACCACGCAGGACATCAACGGCATCAACTGGATCTACCCCAACACGACCCTCGGGATCGCCGTGACCCCCGCGACGTGGACCATCCCCGGCCTCCAGCCCGCCGGCGGCACCGTGCTCACGGCCTCCGGCACGCGGTTCCAGATTCAGAACACGGGCAACGTCAGCGAGACCCTGCGCCTCAAGGTCGCCACGCAGGACAGCCTGGGGCGCTGGACGGCCGGCAGTTCCGCGGGCGCCGAGCGCTACTGGCTGCGGGCGCTCTTCTGCGGCGCCGCCGAGACCCCCGCGTCGGGCGACTTCGCGAGCGACGACACGGTGACCACCACGGTGCAGGCGGCCACGGCCAGCGCCCGCTTCAACCGCGCGGGCGCGAGCTACGGCGTGAACATGGCCGTCAACGCCTTTGCCTATCTGTGGTTCCGCCTCGACCTGCCGCTGTCGGTTACCGACGGCGCCTCGCACCAGATCACGGTCGAGGTGAGTTGCGAAACGCCCTGAGCGAGAGGAGGGCAGTGCACGGCGGGGCATGAGACAGCAGGCGAGCGGAGAGAAAGGAGTGCGACTGAAGAACCGATCGTGGTCACTACCCCGGCCACGAGTCTGTCTGGGTTCTCTCGCGTAGCGGCAAGAGTCTCGCTTGTCGAGGAACCACCGCAAGCGGGCGCTTGAAGCCCTGGCCGACGCCGCGTGGCTCGGGGCGCGACAGACTGATTCGCGGCCGGACTGGTGCGTCGAAGGGAGTGGCGATTCTGTGGAGCGCAGCGTGCGCTTCGGCAACCTGTTTCGGAAAGGAGCGTGCGATGAAGAAGACGGCAATGGTGGCTGGCCTGATGGCGTTGCTGGCCCTCGCGGGGCCGGCCCTCGCCGGCACGACGGCGAACATCACGATCACGGTCACAGTGGAGTACCTGTCGGTCAGCGTGACCCCCACGACGGTGGCCCTGGGCACCGTGGCGGCCGGCTCGACCACCGTGAGCACGAAGGTGGACGTGGCGAATGACGGCAACGTGGCCGAGAACATCGGCCTGCGGATCACGAATCAGGACAACCAGGGCGCCTGGACCGCCGCCGCGGCGGCGGGCTCCAACATCTACGTCCTTTACGGCATCATCGTGGGGGATGGCGGCGCCGCGCCCACGACCGGGCAATGCGGCGCTAATGACGTGCTGACGACTTCCGTGCTCTACTGGGCCACCACCGATGGCACCGCGGCCAACTCGTCGCTCACCGGCACGGTCAGCTCCGCGACCGCCGTGGCGGCCGGCGGCCAGCAGGACCTCTACTTCGGCTTCGCGGCGCCCACCGCCGTGACGGGTCCCACCGCGGGTCTCCAGCACTCCATCACCGTGGAACTCAGCGTCTACAAGGACTGAGCCGTCCGCTCACGGAGGCATCGAATGAGATGAGACACCCCCTGATGCTCGCGCTGGCGGCCGCCGCGCTCTGCGGCGCGGGCGGCCCGGCAGCGTACGCGGTGGGGATGCGCGTGTCGCCCGGCGGCGCGCTCATCCAGGGCGTCGAGCCCGGCCAGGAGGCCGAACTCGCCGTCCCCATCACCGTCATGAACGACGATGAGGAGCCGAAGACGATCGTCTTCGCCCCCATCGCTCCGCTGCGCGAGAAGATGAAGGTGCCGCAGGGCTACGCCGACCTGCCCGACCTGTCATGGGTCCGCTTCACGAAGAGCGAGATCGAGGTGCCTGCAAAGGGCCATGCGGCGGTGAAGATGGTGCTCAACATCCCCGACGGCCGGGAGTACCACAACCAGCACTGGTCGGTTGCGGTGGCCGTGCGCACGAAGGCCGTGGCGGGCCAGATGCTCACGCTGGGGCTGTACCCGCGCTTCGAGATCGAGACCTCGCCCGCGCGCGTCAAGGGCGGCCTCTTCCGGCGCCCTCGGCCCCCCGCGGGCGATCTCGCCGTGACCCCCTCGGTGGAGACGCTGGAGGCCGTGGCGCCCGGCGGCGGAGCCCGCCGCGTGGCGCTGGCCCTGTGGAACAACACGGCCAAGCCGTTCCGAGGCGAGGTCAGGGTGCTGACGGCCGACGAGGCGAGGCAGGCGCGCATGGACCCCTCCGGCGGCTGGGCCTGGCTGCCGGACCCTGCGTGGGTGAAGCCCGGGTCGGCCGCGGTTGAGGTCAGACCGAACGCCTCGGCGGAACTGGAACTCGACGTAGCCGTGCCCCCCGGCAGGGAACGGCACGGGAACTCATGGGAAGCCATTGTGCTCGTGCGGGGCGACGATGGCCGTGCGGCCTTCGCCCGCCTGCGGGTGCGGACGGCGCCTGCCGCGACGCCGCACTGAAGGCTGAGGGTTTGAGATGGTGCGTGCGATGAGAAGCCGAGCCGGGCCAGCCGGGCGCGCGAAAGCGCGAGGCGCCCCCATGCGCCTCGCGGTGCTCCTGGCCATTGCCGGCATCGTCGCCTGCGTGACTCCGCCATCAGCCCACGCCGCGAACAACGCGGCCATCACCATCACCGTCCGAGTCATCGGCCCGCCCCATATCGAGTCCCTGAGTGCGGCGAGCGGTCCCGGAGGCAGCCAGATCTGGCTCTCGGGCGTCTTCTTCGGCGACACGCGGGGCGCCACCACGGTGGTGTTCGGGCCGGCACAGGTCGAAGCGTCCGAGTACCTCTCGTGGTCCGACACCGCCATCAACTGTCGGGTGCCCGCCGGGCTGAGTCTCGGGGCCAACGACATCTGCGTCCTCAAGGACGGCGTGCCCTCGAACGCCCTGGCCTTTACGGTCACGGACCCCTCGGAACTGTGCGTGGACGACTCGAACACGACCGGCACAGAGACGGGCTCCGCGCGCTGGCCCTTCAACACAATCGGCGAGGCCGTGGGCGCCTCGACCAGCGGCGACGCCGTGAAGGTGGCTGCCGGCGTCTACCGCCAGACCGTGTCGCTTGACAGCACGATCCTCTCCCTGCGCGGCGGCTACGTGGGCGGCGCGGATTACGCGGCGGGCGGCGGCGACTTCGCGGATGCCAGCCGCAGCCTCGACCGGACGGCGAACGCCACGGCCATTGACGGCGAGGGGACGCGGCGGTGCATCGTCTTCGTTGCGTGCCCGGGGGGCGAACTGTCGGGATTCATCCTTCGCAACGGCTCCACGGCGGGCGACGGAGGCGGCATCCTGTGCGACGGCTCGTCGCCTGTGGTCCAGGCCTGCACGCTGAGCGGCAACGCCGCGGCGGGCGACGGCGGCGGGCTGTACGGGCTGGCCTCCGCGCTGAGCCTCTCGCACTGCGTCCTGCGCGGCAACACGGCCGGCGGCGGGGGAGGGGGCGTGGCCCTCGAAGGCGGCTCCGGCGAGATCGCCCACAACGAGGTCTATGGCAACGCGGCGGCGCAGGGCGGCGGCGTGGCCTGCTCAGACTCGGCGGCCAGCATCCACCACAACGTCGTCACGGGCAACCAGGCCAGCGGCGCGGGCGGCGGCGCGGCCCTGCGCGCCAGCGACGCGCTGGCGTTCGTGAGCAACACGGTCGCCCACAACCGCGGGGGCGGCCTCCTGTGCCAGGACCCGGCGAGCCCCGTACTCAAACACTGCATCCTCTGGGGCAATGAGGGCGCGAGCGGCCAACAGCTCCAGTGTGTCGCCGGCGCGGCGCCGCTCGTGAGCTACTGCAACGTGCAGGGCGGCCTGCCCGCGACGGCCCTGGACGGCGGCGAGAACCGAGGGGAGGACCCCCGCTTCGTGGCGCCGGGCGGCTGGATCGGCAGCGCCTGGACGCAGGGCGACTACCACCTGATGTCCGAGGCCGGCCACTGGACCCCCGGCGGCTGGGTCGCGGATGCCACGACCAGCCCGTGCATTGACGTGGGCGATCCGGCCGATGGCGTGGGGCTCGAGCCCCTCCCGAACGGCGGGTGCATGAACCTCGGCGCCTACGGCGGCACTGCGCAGGCCTCGAAGAGCCCAGCGGTCGCCGTCCACGTCCTCGCCCCAGACCCGTCGGCTGCCGAGACCCTCACGGGCGATCCGCCCGACACGGGGCTGTTCCGCATCCGACGGATCGGGCGCACCGGGGCGCTGACCGTGAACTTCCTGCTCGCCGGCACCGCGACGCGCGGCAGCGGGGGCGACTACACGCTCTCCGTCGGCGGCGTGCCGCTGCCCGGCTCCTCCGTGGCCATCCAGGACGGGCAGGACGACGTGGACGTCTTGATCGAGCCGCGGGACGACGCAACCCCCGAGGGCACGGAGACCGTGGCCCTCGTGCTGCTCGCCGGCGCCGGCTATCGCCCCGATGCCGACCCCGCGCGGACCATGGCCTGGGCGGCGATCCTGGACAACGACGCGTCCGTGGGCATCGTGGCCACCGACCCCGATGCCGCCGAGCCGGGCAACAGCGGCATGTTCCGGATCAGCCGGTCCGACGCGGGCACGGGCGACCTCACGGTCACCTTCGCGCGCCAGGGCTCGGCCACGTCGGGCAAGGACTACCTGCTTCGAGCCAATGGCCTGATCCTCACGAGCAACTCCGTCGTGGTGCCCGGGATACCCGGGTATGTGGACCTCGAGGTGGCGGTGCTGGACGACACCGCGGCCGAGGGCACGGAGACCGTGGTTCTCACCCTTGTGCGAACGGCCGCCTACGGCCTCGACCTGGACCCCGCGAAGCACGCGGCCACCGTGGCCATTGCGGACGACGAGCCCGTCGTGAGCGTCGAGGCCCTCGACCCGTCAGCCGGCGAGCCGAACAACCACGGCATGTTCCGCATCCATCGCACGCCCGGCGGACCGCCCTTGCTGCCCATCAAGTTCAAGCCCACAGGCACGGCCCGCCTCGGGAGCGACTACCTCCTGCGCGTCAACGGCGTGGACAACGCAGGCGCCGTCGAAGTGCCCGCCGTGCCGGGCTACGTGGATATTCAGGTCTTCGTGATTGACGATGCGCTGCCCGAGCCGACGGAGACCGTCGTCCTGCCGCTCGCCAAGTCCAAGAACTACATCCTCGACCCCGACCCCGCCAGGCAGACGGCCACCGTGACCATCGCCGACGATGAGGCCGTGGTCGCCATTGCCGCCCTCGACGCCTCCGCGGCGGAGCCTGCCGACCATGGCCTGTTCCGCATCAGCCGCACCGGCGGACCGGCCGGCGACCTCCTCGTCAGCTTCACCCGCCTCGGCACCGCCACGAGCGGCCTTGACTACACCCTCCGCATCGGGGGCGTCGCGTTGCCCGGCAACTCCGTCGCCGTGCCGGCGGCCCCGGGCTTCGTAGACATCGAGCTGGCCGTGAACGATGATGCGCTCGCCGAGGGCACCGAACTGGCCACGTTGGCCCTGACGGCGGGACCCGGCTACGCTGCCGACCCCGCGCAGAGCGCCGCCACGGTGACGATCCAGGATGATGAGCCCCTCGTGCGCATCGAGGCGACCGACCCCGAGGCGGCCGAGCCGGCCGACCACGGCGCCTTCCGCCTCTGGCGCAGCAACGGCGGGCCGCCATCCCTCACCATCGCCTTCGCCCTCTCCGGAACAGCCTCGGCGGGCAAGGACTACGTGCTGCGCGCCAATGGTGTGGACGTGGGAGCGAGCATCGCGGTGCCGGCTGCCCCGGGCTACGTGGACTTGCAGGTCGTCGTTCTCGACGACGCGATCGTGGAGGACAGCGAGACCGTGACGGTCAGGCTTCTCAACGGCCCTGGCTATGGCGTGGCACAGCCCGGCAACACAGCCACCGTCACCATCGCCGACGACGAGCCGATCGTCAGCGTCGAGGCGCTGAATCCCGCGGCAAGCGAGCCGAACGTCAACGGCGTCCTCCGCATCCGCCGCACCCCGGGCGGCGCCGCGCTTCTCCCCGTCGGCTTCAAGGTCACGGGCACGGCCAAGGCCGGCAGCGACTACGTCCTGCGTTCGGGCGGGCTGGACGTGAAGAGCAGCGTCAACGTGCCCGCGGTGCCCGGCTACGCGGATATCGAGGTCGTGGTCATTGACGATGCGCTGGGCGACCCCGATGAGACCGTCGTCCTCACCCTCTCGAAGCCCAAGGGCTACCACCTCGATCCGGACCCTGCCAGACAGTCGGCCACCGTGACCATCGCCGACAACGAGCCGACCTTGAGCATCGCGGCCCTCGACCCCGCGGCCTCCGAGCCTGCCTCCCCCGGCGTCTACCGGATCTCCCGCACCCCTGTTGGCCCAGCCAACGTCACCGTCAGCTTCGCCCGCAGCGGCACCGCAACCTTTGGGGCGCCGGGAGCCTCGGGAGCCGACTACATGCTACTCGTCAATGGCACGGCCCTCACGGGCACCTCCGTCGCCGTTCCAGCGACCCCCGGCTATGTGGACATCGTGCTTGTGCCCCTCGACGATGCCGTGCGCGAAGCCACGGAAACCGCCACCCTCACGCTCGTGGCGGCGCCCGGCTATGGCCTCGACGCGAATCCCGCAAAGCGAAGCGCCACGATCTCGATCGCCGACGACGAGGGCGCGCTCGGCATCGGCGGCGCCACCGGCGAGTCCAAGGGAGAGCCGGAGGAAGGCGGTATCGCCATCCTCCTCGTGCCCAACCGCGGCCCCGCGCCTCTGGAGGTGGCGGCCATTGCCCTTGGCGTCCCGCTCGATGCCGTCTGCGAGTGGGACTTCGGCGACGGGGCCACGGCGGAGGGCCCCTTGGTCACCCACACCTACTCGTCCCCGGGCACCTACGTCGTCACCCTGGACGTCCTGGGGCAGACACTGGAGGCAGAAGTCGAGGTGATTGCGGCGGCGCCGGCGGGAAAGAAGTAGCCGCGGATTCCCGGCGGGCCTCAACGCGAAAGCCCGGTCACCGCGGCGGGAAGCGGCGAACCGGGCTTTCAGGGGTGGTGGGCGATACTGGACTCGAACCAGTGACCTCTACAATGTGAGTGTAGCGCTCTACCGACTGAGCTAATCGCCCAACCCCCAAAGTGTATCATCTGGGCTCCCGAGTGTCAAGCCCACGAAAATGCGGGGGTGCGGGCCGGAATTGTGGGTGGCTGCGGGAGCTCCGAAGGAGCGAAATAGAACAAGACCGCCCCGCGGCAGCCCTGACAGGGCGGAATAGAGAGCTTCTATCTCGCCCCTTCAGGGCTGGACCCGTGAATCCCACTGAACCCAGGGCGTTGCCCTGGGCTATCCCATGCGGGCCTTTCAGGCTCCAGTGACAATCACCCCGCCCACAATTCCGGCCCGCACCCGAAATGCGGCTCATCAGGGTTTGGCGATCCCGACGCGGCCGCGATTGGGCAACGCGGGGCCG